>NZ_JBJDRF010000049.1:0-38896 GCF_044987305.1 Novosphingobium sp. ZW T3_23 | reverse complement strand
AAAGGCCGGCCTGCGCTTCGGCGTTTCCAACCATGCCGCCCACGCCTGGCACTGGTACCAGACGGCCTATGGCTATGACCCCACCGGGCCGGAAAAAGGCCGCCGCTACGACGCCTTCGGCCTGCGCAAGGCGGACGGCAAGGGCCAGTGGTGGGACGGGCTGGACCCGCAGGAACTCTACACCGGAGGCCACGCCGTCCTGCCCGACGGGATAGACAGCATAGAAGCCATGAACGCCTGGCATGATGCCAACAACGGCCAGTGGATCGAAAGCGGGCCCAAGGACGACCCCGCCTATGTCACCCGCTGGCTGCTGCGCCAGACCGACCTGATCGACAAGTATCGCCCCGATCTGGTCTACTTCGACGACTATGGATTGCCGTTCGGCCCGGTGGGTCTCGAAGCGGCGGCGGACTATTACAACCGGTCCATCCAATGGCACGGCAAGATCGACGTGGTCCTGACCGCCAAACAGCTTTCGCCCGAAGCGCGCTTCGGCGTGGTGCAGGACGTCGAGCGCGGCTATACCGACCATATCTGGGACGAACCCTGGCAGACCGATACCTGCATCGGCGACTGGTTCTACAACGTCGCCCGCCTCAACGAGAAGAGCTACAAGACCGCCGAGGAGGTGATTCAGCGCCTTGCGGATGTCGTCTCCAAGAACGGCAACCTGCTGCTCTCGATCCCGCAGCCGGGAGACGGCTCGATCGACGGCGAGGAGGAGCGGATCCTGGACGAGATGTCCGAATGGATGAAAGCGGGCGGGGAAGCGATCTTCGGCTCGCGCCCATGGCGCCGCTTCGGCGAAGGTCCAAACAGGCCCGTGCTCGGCATGCAGAGCGAGGAGAAGGCCAAGCCCTTCACCGCCCAGGACATTCGCTTCACGACCAACAACGGCGCGCTCTATGCCCTGGTGCTGGGCAAGCCGGATGGGAACATCACGATCGAATCGCTCGCCGCCGGGCCCAAGGCGGGCGTGGTGGAACGCGTGACCCTGCTGGGCGGTGGGCCGGTCGCCCATAGCCGCGACGGCAGGGGGCTCCATCTGAAGCTCCCGCGGGGAACGACGGGTTTCGTGCCGGCCTTCCGCATCGACGGACGCGGTCTGGCCTGAGCCCGCGCCGACAGCCCTGTCGCATCCGAGAAGCGGCAGGGCCTCGGCAGGGTAGGTTGATCGAGGAAAAACGGCCCGGTCGACCGCCAATCTCAGGCGGTAACCAGATTGTTCCGCACCGCGAAGCGCACGAGCTGGGCGGTCGACGTGAAGGACAACTTGCTCATCGCCGCCGCGCGGTGCGTCTCCACGGTCTTGGGACTGACGCCCAGGACATAGGCGATCTGCTTGTTCATGTGGCCCTCGCAGACCAGTTGCACGATCTGTCGTTCCCGCGGGGTAAGGATGGAACCTTCCTTGCCCTGTGTCTGCGCAAGCCTGTGCGCCAGAGCCTCGTAGATCGACGACGAGAAATAGGTCTTGCCCATCAGCACCCGCTTCATGGCGATCTTCAGGTCGTCGAGACGATCGATCTTCAAGACCACCCCGCGAGCCCCGGCCCTGACATAATCGACAAGAAGATCCTCGGTGAAGCAGGCCGTGTAGACGATGACCCTGGTCGCCGGCAGTTCCTTCTGCAGGCGGCGCGTGAGATCGAGACCGTTCAGGCCCTGCAAGGCGTGCTCGACTATGGCGATGTCGGGTTTGCAGCTTCGCGCCAGTTCCAGGGCTTCGAGCCCGTCGGATGCCTCCGCGACCATATCGATATCGTGGATAGACGATATCAGGTCGCGCACGCCGATGCGCAGGACCTCCTGATGGTCCCCGATCAAAATCCTTGCTGCATGTTGAATCACAGGTCGCCTCCCTCAATTAAAACGAGCGGAAATTCTATTGGCGACCTGAACTTCTCAGCTATGCTCTAAGCCATAGGAGTAGGGGCTAATGCTATTGGTAAAAACCCTGAAGCAACAGCCTCCGAAGAATCGGCCGAGCGCTCCCTGCCCTGCTGAACCTTCATTACCGGCATAAAAGTTCAAGATTGCTTTCGTGCGACGGTCAGGCGGGTTTGTCCGCCAAGGATATTGCCGAAGATCCTCCCGTAGCTTCGAGAGCACCGATAGGCGCGCCTATCTTTGACCGGGCTTGATTTTCGGGTGCTTCGGGTGCCAAGGTGGCGGCATGTTTGCACATACGCGCGCAATGGTGGCTGCGGCGGCCCACGCCTTCGTCGTCGGCAGGAAAGTCGCCGGGGTTTTCGATCACTCGGCCAGGCGAGATCTACGGATTGCTGCGGAAAGCCGTGGAGACCAGCTACAGGGCTTCGACGGAGACCGGGGCGCGAAATTCGGCGGCACCCTTCCCGAACTCTACGACGCCGGGGACGAAGCTTTCATCTCGATGGAGATCGACGGAGAGAAAGTCCGGGGCCACGATCGCACGACATCGCACTCCTACATGGCGCAAGTGACCGACCGCCTGGTCCACCTCTACGACTACGGTGAGGGTGCCTGGTTCACGTTCGATATTCGAAGCACGGAAGCCGGCCACGGCTATCGCGAAGCGGCGCCGGAGGAATCCCGTTCCGAGTAACCGCGCAGGGTCGAAAACGGCGGAGTTTTGCGACCCGCCGTTCGGACTTGTCTCGCCTGAAGCCTTCGCAGTTTAATTCACGACGTGGATATGCGGCGGCTGGGGAACGAGCGGCGCGGAGTCATCGGTCCGGCGACTATCAGCCGATGCCATGATCGAATCATGTTCGGCGAACACACGCTCGATCTCTGCGCGCTTGTCGAAAATCATGCGCGCCACGCCGGCGGTCATGCCGCCCTCATCCCCTACGCGCCCAAGAACCCCGGCAAGGTCTTCCAGCGTGGCTTTTTCCGCCGATGCATGAAGCCCCCCCTTCGAATCACGATACGCAATGCATTCGTTTGCCACCACCTGGTCTCCTCAACACCTTCAGGAAAATGCTCGTCCGGGGCTCAGGTTTCAATGGGGCGATCGGGGTAGGGGTAAATACGAGAGTAAATGCGACGGGGCGCATAATTTCACGCCATGGGCGGGATGGGACGGCAAGCGCTGCCGTGCATAGTCCCATCCCGCTTTCTCGATCAGGCGCCGAAGCCGCCGTCGATCGTCTGCATCGAGCCTGTGATCATCGCACCGTGCGGACCGGCGACGAAGGCGGCAAGTTCGGCGATTTCCCCGGCACGCGCGTGGCGCTTGATCGCCATGAAACCGTGCATGGTCGATGCCATCGGGCCATCGGCGGGGTTCATTTCGCTATCGGTAGGGCCGGGCTGGATGCTGTTGACGGTGATGCCGCGATCCCCGAAATCACGCGCGAGGCCGCGCACCATGCCCTGCATCGCCGACTTCGTGAGTGCATAGGCCGCGCCGCCCGCAAACGGCATGCGATCGGCATTCACCGAACCGATCACGATGATGCGACCGTCCGCGTTCATGCGGCGCCCGGCTTCGACGGCGGCGTGATAGGGAGCGCGGACGTTGATATCGATCATGCGATCGACCGAATCCGCGTCCAGTTCCAGCGGATCGCCCAGCACGAGCGTACCCGCATTGACGATCAGGACGTCCAGCGCGCCGCGATCGGCTACCGTGGCGATCACCGCTTCCCGATCTGCGCTGTCGGCACGGATCGCCAGAGCACCGGTTTCCGCCGCCAGGGCTTCGGCCGCTTCCTGCGAGCCGGCGTAAGTGAAGGCAACCTGGCCGCCGCCTTGCGCAAAGCGCCGCACGATCGCCGCGCCGATGCCCCGGCTGCCGCCCAGGACCAAAACATTCTTGCCGTTGAAATCACTCATGATGCGTCTCCATCCATTTCGAGAAGCGCGATGCCTTCTCGTTCTGGACAGGAACATGTCCTGCGGGCATCGTTCGCACTAGCCGGCAAATCTTGGAACTGGACGACGGGATTCCCGAACGATGATGAAGTTCGACGGCATAGTGGCCTTCGTCGCCGTCGCGGAGGCCGATTCGATCAGCGCCGCATCCCGCCGGCTCGGGCTCGCCAAGTCGGTGGTCAGCGAAAGACTGGCCGAACTGGAACGCACTTTGGGCGCAACCCTGGTCCAGCGCTCCACGCGCCGGCTTTCCCTCACCAACAGCGGCCAGACCTTCCTCCCCCGCGCGCAGAGCATCCTGCGCGAGGCGGAAGAAGCGACGGCCGAACTGGCCGCTCGCAGCGGCAGGCTCTCCGGTCCGCTGAGACTCTCCGCCCCCGTCGGATTCGGCATTCTCCATCTGGGCCCGGCGCTCTCCAGCTTTCTGCGGGACTATCCGGAGATCGAGGTTTCGCTGGAACTGGACGACGGCTTCGTCGATGCCGCAAGCGGCGGGTTCGACGCCGTCCTGCGACATGGCACAGTGGGAGACGGCCGCCTGATCGCGCGCCGACTGGCCACGAGCCGCCGCCTGCTGGTCGCCTCGCCGGAATATCTGGAGCGCGTCGGCACCCCCTCGTCGCTCACGCAACTGGAACGCCATCGCGGCATCCTCTACGCGAATCGATCGGGGGACTGGCGCTTCGCCGCGCCCACGGGATGGTCGGTGATCCGGCCGAAGCCGGCACTGCGCGTCAACAACGGCCTGGTGATGAGGGACGCCGCCGCAGCGGGCCTGGGCATCGCCCTGTTGCCCAGCTTCTTCGTGCATGACGCATTGGCGAGCGGAGCGCTGAAGGAAATCGACATCGGCGTGGAAGCGGAAGGCGCGGAACTGTTCCTTGCCTATCCGAAAGACCACGGCGCCGCCGCCAGGATCCGTGCCCTGGGAGACAGCCTGCGCCGCAGCTTCGGTGACCCGCCTTATTGGGAGCGCTAAACGGTCACAGAGCGGGCGGCCCCAATGCGGACGGCCCCCGACTGCCGAAGCAAGCCGAGGGCCGACACAGGTTCTATCAGAAGCGGTAGCCGAGCGTCGCCATGACGTTGCGCGGCGCGCCCACGAAGCAGTCGCCGCGCGCCAGGCACGAAGCGTAGAACTTGTTGTTGAGCAGGTTGGTGGCGTTGACCGCCAGGCGCCAGTTTTCCCAGCTGATTTCGGCCAGGGCATCAACCGTGGTGCGCGACGGCGTCACGATCGAATAGAGCGCGCCGGGGGCAATCGCGGGATTGAGGCCATAGGGGTCCATCAGGCCGGTGGACTTGCTCTTGCCGGTGTAGACCACGCCGGCACCCAGGCGCAGCTTGGCGCCCTCGGTGACGCTAAAGGTCTTAGCGGACCACGCCGAGGCAATGTGCCGGGGCATGTAATCCAGGCTGCTGTTGGTTTCCGACTTCAGCTGGTTGTAGCCGTAGTTCAGCAGCAGTTCGAAATCGCCCGGAAGGGTATGGCTGGCTTCGACCTCGACGCCCTTGGTCGTCAGTTCGCCGGCCTGCGTCGTCGAGCTTTGCGCACCATAGAGCACGCGGTTGCGCTCCTTGATGTGGAACGCGGTGACGGTGACGAGGGTGTTCTGCTCCGGCTGCCACTTGAAGCCGGCTTCGAACTGCGTGCCCGTCTGCGGCTTGTAGGGATCGCTAGGGATGCCGCCCGGAAGCTGGATCCGACCGGCAACCGGCAGGAAGCTCTCGGTATAGCTGAAGAAGGGCGAGAAGCCCGAAACCAGCTCGCCGATGATGCCTGCGCGGAACGTGGTGGCCTTGTCCTCGCTTCCGGCCGACGAAGTCACCCGGTCACGACGGGCGCCCAAAACGACGGAAACTCGGTCGTAGAAGCGGATCTGGTCCTGCACGTAGATGCCAAGCTGCTTCTGGCTGTCATAGCTGTACGGGCCCGAGGGGGTGTACGTCAGCAGCGCATCGTAATCAATGTCGTAGAGATCGACCAGTTCGGTTACGCCGGACGTATCGGCATAACGCTTGCCGACCTTGTTCCAGCTGTAGTCGATGCCGACCAGCAGATTGTGCTCGATGTTGGCGCCGGTGTTGAAGGTGAACTGGACGTTGTTGTCGGTCGAGAACACGTTCATGCGCGCATCGCTGGCATCTGCGGTCAGCTTGATGGTGCGGCCATCGGTACCGTAGACCGCGAAGGGATCGAGCGGATAGGTATAGCTGTCAGCATAGTGCGTGAAGTACTGGAGGTCGCTGTCGATGTAGCGCGCCTTCAGGCTGATGCGGATATTGTCCGAGAACTTGTGGGTGATCGCGCCGCCGCCCTGAAGCGAGCGTCCGTTGTAGCGATCCCAACCCGCCTTGCCGACGAAGGTATAAGGATCGAGCCTGCCGGTCGGGTTCTCCGGATTGGGGCGGAAGGTGCCGACGATGGGCAGGAACTGCGAGGTCGATCCGGTATCGTCCTCCTGATAGAGGCCGTTCAGCACGATATCGGTATCGGGCGTGGGCTGCCAGCGGATCGAGGGCGCGAACATCACGCGGTCGTCGGGGACGTGATCGACATAAGTATCGGCATCGCGCACGCGGCCCACGGCGCGGATCGCCAGATTGTCGGTCAGTGCCAGGTTGATGTCGCCCATCGCTTCCTTGCGGTCGAAGCTGCCATAGACGATGTTGGCTTCGCCGCCGGTTTCGAACTTCGGCGTCTTGGAAACGAGATTGACGAGGCCGCCGATCGAGCCCTGTCCATACAGAACCGATGCCGGACCGCGCACGATCTCGACCCGCTCGAAGTTGTAGGGGTCGGACGTGATGCTGGCATAGTACGAGAAGATGTCACGCATGCCGTCGCGGAACTGAAGCGCGCTGATGCCGCGGATGTTGAAGCCGTCCACGCGGGTGTCACGGCCGTAGGGGTTGGCCAGAACGCCGGCGGCGTACTTTACCGTATCGCTGATGCTGATCGCGCCCTGCGCGCGGAACACGTCTTCCGAGATCGTGGTGACGGGCTGCGGCACCTGGATCGCCGGCGTGTCGGTCTTGGTGCTGGCGCGCGCGCCGGTGACGAGGATGTCGCCGGAGTCGGCCTGGTCGACGGCGTCTTCGGCGGCAAATGCCACGCCGGGCACGGTGGCCAGCGCAACGATCGCTGCGCCGTTCAGCGCGAGCTTGCGGATATGGTTCATTTCGCGTTCCCCTTGCCAAAATTGGCGTATTGGGGCGCGCTTAAGCGATAATGCGAGACACTCGCAACAGTCTCGCCAGATTTTAACCAACTGTGGCGATTTTGGCACACTCAACAAAAACGGGCCGGGATGCGCTGTCACGCATCCCGGCCTTAATGTCGGCGTGCCGAAGGCGGGACGGGCCCGCCTTCTCGCGGTTTAGAGGCCGTCCAGGCCCTTGCTGACGAGGATGTTCACAGCCACGCGGCGGTTCTGTGCCTTACCCTCAATAGTCTGGTTGTCGGCAACCGGATCGGCTTCGGACATGCCGGTGGGGGTGAGCATGCGATAGGGCTTCCAGTGGCATGCCTGCTGAAGGTAATTGACGACGCTTCCAGCGCGCTTTTCGCTGAGGGTCTGGTTCAGCTCAGGGCTACCCGTGGAGTCGGTGTAGCCCACAACCAGCAGCAGGGCGTTGTCCATACCTTCCGCCTGGCTGGCGGCGGCGCAGAGTTCCTGCTTCGCCTCGGGGGTAAGGGCAGCCTTGCCCGTGTCGAAGTTCACGTTCGTCGTGCCCTTCACGTTGTACTGGTCGATATCGCCCATGCGGCCCTTCAGCGCTTCGGTAGCTTCGGTCTGCTCCGCGAACCGCTGATCGGTGCCGTTGTGGATCATAGAGGCGGTCTTCAGATCCTTCTTCTGGAGATTGATCTGGCTGGCCACCAGACCCTCGCCCGATTGCAGGGTCTTCACCGTTACCGGCAGGCCGTTGAGCAGCGAAGTCGCAGCCAGCTTGTCGCTGGCAAGGCCGAACAGACCGCCGCTGGACTTGATCTTGGTGGCATCGTTGATGGTGATCACCGACTTGTTGCCATCGGCCGCGGTAACCTGCATCCGGTCGCCGCTGCGCGCGGAAATGATGCCCTTGACCTCAGGCCCTTCGGTCATCTCGGCCGCTTCTGCGGGTGCCGAGCTGTAAGAGGCCGAAACGTCCGCTTCCGGCGCTTCCTGCGTCTGCGCGGCGACACTGCCAGAAACGGCAACACCCGCCAGACCGATCACCAAGAAAAGTTTGGATTTTTTCGCGGAAATGACACTCATGGCACTACTCCTCCAAACGCAACTAGTTGGGACTGCGTAATCGCATCTTTTAATTCGTCCACTGCGCCAGAAAGGCGCCGCTGCGAAAGAAACCCGAACCGTCTCGTTTCATATGATGTGCGGCATTCTCGCTGCACTTAAACACTAGGGAGTTCCTGGGTGTTCAGATCAACCTTTCCAGTACATGAACGCTCCTGCCACACTGCGTGGCAGCGCCGTTCATTCGAGCGCTTCTTGCGGCGAACCGATGGAAACGGCTTCCCGCGAAACCCGCCGCGAAGGGAGCAGGCCCGCCTGGACGCTAGGGGAATTCGCGTGGCGGGGAGATGCAAAAGGTCGCGTCGCGAGTCGGTAAAACGACAACGGCGGCTGTCTGCCGACAGCCGCCGAACAGGCGAACGGAGTATCCTTGCCCGCATCACCCCGGCAAGGCAGGCTGGTCCTGAAGCTTGCGCCTGAACAAGGCCCCGACCAGCCTCGGCTCGAGAATGCGGCCGACCAGGTATAGCACTGCAAAAATCCCGGCGAAGACATAGGCGGATTTCGGGGAGTGCTTCTTCTCCTGCCCTTCGGCCGCGCTTTTCTTTTTCGGTTTTTCGGGTACCGGGGCACCCAGAGCCTTGTCGATCGGGTTCTGGGGCAAAGCCGTGTTCTGATCAGGCTTCTTCTTGCTCGCTTCCTCCGTCGCGGGCTTTTCGAAAGTGGCCAGGAGGTTCGTGATCTGCGCAAAGCCAAGGAACAGCAGGGGCGCCAGGAAACAGAACAGCAGGGCCCGGCTGGTCAGGTGATAGTGCAGCATGGCCCCGGTCGGCCCCTTCTCCACCTGTAGCACGCCGTTTTCGAAGACCGCCATCTTGTCCTGGGCGGCTGGGTCCTTCTTCTGAAAGGTCAGGCTGTCGCTCGCACGCTTGTGGCTCGTGCCGGTTTCGCGAAACAGGGGAGCGAGCCTCTCGAACACATCGTCGCTCGTTTGCTCGGGAGCGAGCCTCAGGCTGCCCTTCACATGCCAGATCCAATTGAGGAAGCCTGCGTTCATTTGGTCGTTCCCTGGGAGAGCGTTTCGGGATGCAGCATCGGCCGGGGGCGATCAGGCCGGATAGAGGCCGTGCATCATTCGGCCGGCACGGCAGTCGGCGATCCATACTCCTCGTGGCCATACTTCTCGCGGCCGAGCTTTTCACGAATCGTCTTCCACGCTTCCGTGAACGGGAAGGTCATCTGTTCGGAGATCGACATGCGCCGGCCGCCTTCCATCCCCAGCAGTTCAGCCTCGCCGTCCACGCATGTCCCGAACATGCGATCGATGAAGATGAAGGTGTTGGAGTAGTTGCTGCGGCTCGCTTCGAAATCCTGCGAATGGTGGACGCTGTGATGTTCGGTCGTGTTGAACAGGAAGCGCCACCAGCGGGGCGTGTTGAAGCGGACGTTGATGTGCTGGTACGTACCGATGGCCATGCCGAAGGCGCCTGCGAGCAGGGCCGCGCGGGGCAGGAAGTCGAAGAAACCACCGATGCCCAGGCCGATCAGGAACAGTTCCACCGGATTACCCACTGCGCCCTTGTTGATGTTCAACTGGGTGATGTAGTGGTGGACCGAATGGGTGAGCCAGAGCGGGTACCAGTTGTGCATCCCGCGATGCATCCAGTATTGCCCGAAATCGAAGATGAACGCGATCAGGAAGGCCTGCAGCAGCAAGGGCAGCCCCAGGAACCAGGTGAACTTGTCCCAATCCAGATTGTGCTGGATGGCCTCGATCATGACCCCGTCGCCGATGTAGCTATCGACCATGCGGAGCAGGGTATAGCCCAGGCCGACGTAGAACAGGTCGGTCGCCAGTTCCTTCCAGGTCAGGGTCCAGCTCTCATGGCGGGGGAAGGCCCACTCCATGGCTATCAGCAGCACCTTGAAACCGATGCCAATACCGATGGCGGTCGATGCCTTCGCGATCGAGTTCGGTGCGTAGTACCAGAAGGCGATCAGCGCGAACAGGACGGTGGGCTGGAACCAGGTGAAGACGAACTGCTTCACCGGCCCGCCCTCCACGCGCGGGATGTTTTCCCATCCCACGGTGACCGGCGACTGCGCGCCGATGATCCTCTTGCCTACCCGTGTTCCTTCCATGCTCTTGCCCTCATGGTGTCCTGATATGGTCAGAACATCATGAAAGCGACGCGCCGCCGCCAGTTACCAATGCAATATGTTACGCATAGATGCGGTCTATGTCGCGGGATGCCCGGGCGATGGTTATTGCTGGATGCAGGTACAGGCGGAGCAACTCGGCCAGTCGCCTTCCAGGCCGCTTACGCAGAAACCGCCCAGCTTGCCGCGAGGCGAGCAGGGCGGTTCGACTGTTCGGACAAAAGCCGGGCTGGACTAAGCGCGGTTCGAATCGCCGGGCAATTTCACCCGACGAGACAGCGCTTCGGACGGCCGTTCAGCGTGCGATGGCGAGCCTTGTCGCCGAAGTGGCGGAAGCGTCGGCACGGCGATTCTCGATCTGGCTGCGGATATCGGCCAGCACCGCCGTGCGGCAATCCTGTGCCTTGCGCTCTGCAGCAAGGTGGATGCTGGCCATATTCTCACCACAGACCGAGCGCGCCGCGTTGTCCATGCGGATCGCAAGACGCTGCTGTCCTTCGGCGGTGGCGAGGTCGAGCCCCTTGAGTTCAAGCACGGCCTTATCCTGGGCGAAAGGATTTTCGCCGGTTGCTGCCGATGCCTGGGACGCGAAGGCCAGGGAAGCCAGCGCCAGAATGCCAATTTTCATCATCTTCTCCAAAGCGCGGATACGGGATCACTCTACGGGGACTGACGTCTCCATAGCGCTTTCGAGAAGAACTTGCAATATATCCGGCAGTCCAGCCGCCGAAATCGCAATACTATCTTTGCGGTATTACTAGATATGCCAGTTCAGTAATACTCCCGAGCATGCCGATCGGCAGAACAACTTGATGCAGGGCCCCTTCTTCTGCCTTCGAAGGCGTGATGCCAACGGCAATGCTGCGTGCGCCCGGCCGCGACCACGCCCGGACGGTTTCGACCGGCAAGAGAACTTTCCATCCGCGCCCGCCTTCCACCGGCACGGAATGGCCGTTCACCTGTACCTCCTGCCCCGCATCCGCGCGGACGCCCGAAAGAAGCAGGCAGTCGGCGGCCCCGCAAGATACCAGGCGGGCTTTCTCGCGCGGAGCCGCCGTTGCGGTTTGCCCGAAAGCAGCGGTGGCAACGGCGCCTGCAAGCGCCAGGCTGTGGAAGAGAGAGACCTTTCGTGTCACCGGCCTTCCCTTCCGTTGCTTGCGCCGCGAACGGCCTCCGCGCGTGCCTCGATCCCCTCGCGCAGGATCCTGAGCATCGTCGCCGCGAATGCCCGAAAACCGCCGGAGATGCCTGTCCGTTCTTTTGGGAGAGTGGTTCTGGAGATCACGTGCCGCCTCGTCTTGCCCGTATGTGGCAAGACTGCGACGGCCGGCGACATCAAGGCAGAGGCGAATTCGCGATGTCAGCCATCGATCAGGTCTATGCCCTGCCGACAGCCTCCCGATTCGGACGCGTGGTCGGTCACATGCGTGGTTGGGCGCGAATCCGCCGGAACACTTCGTCCACGAACAACTGGGTGGCGGTGTCGCGCTCCGGTTCGGCGCGTGCCAGCAGGAATATGTCGTAGCCCGGTTCGAAATCGCTGTGGAGCAGCGGCCAGAGGGCGCCCCGCTCCACGTCGGCGCGAACGATCGGTGTGGGCAGGAAGCCGATGCCCACGCCGCACAGGATCAGGCGGCGTACTTCGTTCATGTCGTCGGCCAGCGCCGCCACGCGCGTGCCCAGCCGGTAGCGCCGCCGGAGATGCGTGATGATCTCGATCTCGCCCTCCCCCATCAGCACGAAGGCTTCGTCCTTCAGTTCCTTCGGCTGGGTGATGCGATAGCCGAACAGCGGGTGGCTGCGGCCGCAATAGAGCTGCTGGTGTTCGACGAACAGCGGTTCGTAGACCAGGTTGCCGCGCACGCTGTTATCATAGCCGATGCCGAGTTCGACTTCGCCCGCTTCCAGCGCATCGAGCACCTGCCGCCAGGGAGAGACCCTGATCTCGATCTGAATGTCGGGATTGCGCCGGTGGAAGCTGGTGATCGCCTCGTCGAACTCCTCCGAGACGATGGCGGAAACGATCTGTATCCGAACCACACCTTCGACGCGCTTGGTTGCCTGGGCGATCTGGTGCGGCATCATGCGCGCGGATTCCAGCATGTCCTCGCAAAGCGCCATCATCGCCTTGCCCGCCGTCGTCATTTCCACGCCCGCCGCCGTGCGGTGGAGCAGCGTGGTGCCGACATGATCTTCCAGCCGCTTCAGCGCCGCGCTCACGCTGGGTTGCTGCTTGTTGAGCTGCCGCGCTGCCGCGCCGATGCCGCCTGCCCGCACGATATCGACGAAAGTACGCATCAGGTTCCAGTCGACCCGACTGGCGAATTTCTTGTCTGTTATCGGCGTACGTTCGCTCATGCGTCATCGGTCCCAATAGGCGGCCACCGTCCGGGACGGCGGCCCGCCGAATCAAGGTGATAGAACAGACCGACGACGAAGCGCGAGCACCATGTGCAGCCTCGGCTCACCGGGTCGGCTGCAAGTCCGCCCCGCTCCACCACGAAAGCGTGTGTTCATCGTGCGCGGAAGTCCAGACGCCCTCGGGCGTCCAGCGCAAGGCGCCGCTGCCCGCCGCCTTGCCCTTGCGCGCCGTGACGGCCATGGTCGCCGGATCGATCACCGCGAAGACCTGGTCGTCGGTGGTGCGCAGCCAGACCTTGCCCGCGCCGGTATCGATGTCACCCCACTTCAGATTGGCCCCCACCTTGACGCGGCCGGCCAGCGCGTTGGTGGCGGGATCGATGCGCGCGAGCGTGCCGTCGCCCTGCTCCTGCACCCAGACGCCGCCCTCGCCGGCAGCCAGGAACCCCGGTTCCTTGCCCAGCGGGATCCGGGCGGTGACGGCATTGGTGGCGGTATCGATGCGCTGGAGCGACTGCTTCGCCGCGCTCACGGCCCAGACCGCGCCGAAGCCGTAAGTCAGGTACCAGGTGCCTGCATCGACCGGAACCGAGGCGACGATCTTGTTCGTCGCCGGATCGATGCGGGCGACGAGGCCGCCGCGATCATCGGCGCCGTTGTCGCTGGCGACCCAGACCGAACCGTCCCCCGCCACCACGTTGAGTTCGCCCGAGGAGGCGATGCCGGTGGGGATCGTGGCGACCAGCTTTGCGGTCTTCACGTCGATGCGCTTGACGGCCTTCTCGTCGCAATCGGCCACCCACAGCGAACCGGCGGAGATGGCCATGGCGCCGCAGGGGTGCGCCATGGCCACTTCGGCCAGCTTGCCCCCCCGCGACCACTGCTCAACCCGGCCCTTGTTGGTGGCCCACACCGTCTCGCCGTCCACCGCGAGGAAATCCGCGAAGCCGGGCACCTGGATCACTTCCTCCGCATGGGCGAGCGAAGGCAGGGCGGCACTTGCGGCCAGAAGCATCGTGACGAACTTGCGCATGGATTTCCCCCTTGGTGAAGCTGCGGATCAGGCCTTGCCGGCGATATAGGCGCGCCAGCCGCCGAGGTGGGTGATGTCCTCCGCCCCGTTCAGCGCGCGCGGTTCGGAGACGAAGCCCTTGACGGTGGTGCCGTCCGCCAGCGTCACATTGCCGATCGCGAGCGGGGCGGGAACGTCCACGGTGAAGCTGCCGAACTCGGCCACGCCCAGTTCGTAGACTTCCACCTTGATCGCCGCGCCGCCTTCGTCATGCACCAGCGCGGGCTTGGGCGGTACGCTGTCGGCGATGGCGTAGAGCTTGTAGCTCGGCGCCGTGTCGAAGGCGCCGACGAACTCCGCCTCGCGCGAGGTCAGCTGCCAGTGGAGCGGCATGTCCTTCAAGTGCGCTCCGACGACGGCGAGTTTAACGGTCTGCATCTTTCCCTCCAGATCGAGTGGGGGCGGCGCGGGAAGATCCGCGACCGCAAGGTAGGCGTCCGCCGCGTCCAGCAGGGCGCGGTCGGTGTCGGCAGGGCCGATCAGGGTGATCCCGAAGCCCGTGGCATTGGCGCGAATGCCCGCCGGAACGGCCAGCGCGGCCATGTCCAGCAGGTTCACGAAATTGGTGTAGAGGCCAAGGTTGCTGTTCAGCGCCACCGGCGCGGCCAGCATCTCGGCCACGCGGTAGGTCGCCCCCGTCGTGGGGAAGGCGAGCATGTCGATCTCGCCCCAAAGGAGGTCGGCGTGGCGCTTCAGGTCGGCCATGCGGTAGATGCCGTTGAAAAGCTCCACAGCGCTCATGTCCTTGCCCGGCTCGACCACCGCGCGGACCGTAGGATCGATGGCGCGCGGGTTGCTGGCCAGTATGCCTTCCATCGCGGCGGTGCGCTCGGCCACCCAGGGGCCGCCGTAAAGCAATTGCGCGGCTTCGAGCAGCGGCGCGAGGTCGATCTCGACGATCTCGCCAAGAGTCGCCAGCCTCTCCAGCGCCCTGTCGTAGAGATATTCGGATTCGACATCGCCGAAGAACACGCGCTGCTCGCGGCGCGGCACGCCGATGCGCTTCACGGTGAGGGGGCTGTCGGCCAGAGCCTTGGAATAGGGATCAGCCACGTCGAACCCGGCCAGCACCGCGTCCACCAGACGCGCATCGGCGGTATCGTCGGTGAAGACGGTGATGCAGTCGATGGTGCGGCAGGCAGGCACCAGGCCTCGCGTGGACCAGCGGCCCTTGGTGGGCTTCATGCCGATCAGGTGATTGAACGCGGCGGGCACGCGGCCCGATCCCGCCGTGTCGGTGCCGAGTGCAAAGGCCACCAGCCCCGCCGCCACCGCGATCGACGATCCCGAACTCGATCCGCCGCTGACATAGGCGAGGTTAGAGGCATTGCGCGGAATGCCATAAGGGCTGCGCGAGCCGTTGAGCCCGGTGGCGAACTGGTCAAGGTTGGTCTTGCCCACGCAGACCGCGCCGGCCGCCAGCAGGCGCTCGATCACGCCCGCGTCGGCTTCCGGCTCGTAGGCGAAAGCGGGGCAGGCCGCCGTCGTTTCGAAACCGGCGACGTCGATATTGTCCTTCACCGCGAAAGGCACGCCGGCCAGCGGCAGGTCTTCGCCTGCCGCAACCCGCGCATCGACGGCGCGGGCGGCGGCCAGCAGATCCTCGCGAGAGGCACGGCTGATCCAGATCTGCGGCTGGACTGCCGCGTAGGCTTCGATGCGGGCGAAGGCATCCTCGGCCACGGCGACGGCCGTGGTCTCGCCCTTCCTGACGGCAGCGGCGATGCGGCTGGCGCTCTGGCGGTTCAGTTCGGTCATGCGTGCCTCCGCAAGGCAAGCATCGGCGCGCCGGGCTGCAAGGACTGCCCTTCCCGCATGTAGAGCGCTTCCACCGTCCCGCTGCCGGGGCTTTCTACTGGACATTCCATCTTCATCGCCTCGATTACCGCGATCTTGTCGCCTGCCTCGATACGGTCACCCGCCGCGACCAGCAGCCGCGCGACGCTGCCGCCATAGGGTGCTTCCACCAGGTCCGAACCTTCCGGCAGGACGATCGCCGCCTCCACCGGCGCGTCGGCCTCCTCCAGCTTCGCGACATGGTCGAACTCGCCGCGCCGCTGCCATTCCTCACGCTCGGCATCGAAGGCGGCCTTTCGCGTCTCCTCGAACTCCGCGATGCCTGCGGCATTCTCGGCCAGGAAAGCGCGGTAGTCTGCCAGGCGGAACTCGGATGGCTCGATGCGGATCGAGCGCCGTCCGGTCGGGAATTCACGGCGCCAGTCGGCCAGTTCGTCGGCGCTGACCGGATAGAAGCGGATCTGGTCGAAGAAGCGCAGCAGCCACGGCTTGCCTTCGGTGAAGGCATCGGTCTGGCGGTAGGTGTTCCAGACCTGGGTGGTCCGCCCGAACAGCTGATAGCCGCCCGGCCCCTCCATCCCGTAGATGCACATATAGGCGCCGCCGATGCCTACCACGTTGGGCGGGGTCCAGGTGCGGGCCGGGTTGTACTTGGTGGTGACCAGCCGGTGGCGCGGATCGACCGGCGTGGCCACCGGCGCACCGAGGTAGACGTCGCCCAGGCCCATGACGAGGTAGTTGGCCTCGAAGATCAGGTTCTCCACCGAGGCCTGATCGGGCATGCCGTTGATGCGGCGGATGAATTCGATGTTGTCCGGGCACCACGGCGCATCGTCGCGCACGGTGGCCATGTACTTCTCGATCGTCTCGATCGTGGCGGGATCGCGCCAGCTCAGCGGCAGGTGGACGATGCGCGAGGGGATCGCGAAATCCTCCAGGTCGCCCAGTTGCTCCTCCGCTTCCATCAGCACCGCGAGAGCCGCCTGCTGGGTCAGCGCCGCGCCGTCGAAATGCAGCTGGAGCGAGCGGATGCCGGGAACCACGTCGATCACGCCCGGCAGCGCCAGCCGCTCCAGCTCCGTCATCAGCGCATGAACGCGGATGCGCAGTTCGATGTCGAGGACGATCGGGCCGTACTCGACCAGGATGTTGCGGTCGCCCTGCTGGCGATAGACCGTGCGCGGACGGCCGGGCGCTTCCGGGATCTCGCCAAGGATCGGCGAGAGCGTATCCACCGTACGCGCAGGGGATGACGCGGGAGGCGCTCCGGTCGCCACCAGTTCGCGCTGTGCGGTTTCCGCTGCGATGGCGTCCTCGATCGTGACGGGCGCGAAGCGCAGGCGGTCGCCCGGCGTCAGTTGCCCGATCTTCCAGCGGTCCGCTGCGATCACCACGAAGGGGCAGACGAACCCGCCCAGCGAGGGGCCGTCCGGTCCCAGGATGATCGGCATGTCGCCGGTGAAGTCCACCGCGCCGATGGCATAGGGATTGTCGTGGATGTTGGAAGGGTGCAAGCCCGCCTCGCCGCCGTCGCTGCGCGCCCAGCGCGGCTTCGGGCCGATCAGGCGCACACCGGTGCGGTTGGAGTTGTAGTGGACCTTCCACTCCGCGCCCAGGAAGGTATCGACGTCCTCTCCGGTGAAGAAGTCGGGCGCGCCGTGCGGGCCGTAGAGCACGCGCAGGGTCCAGTCGGTGCCGATTTCCGGCAGGTCTACGGCCGGCAATGCCGCCTCGCCCCCCTCTCCTGAAACTTCCCCGGCCAGGTGCAGCGTATCGCCCGCCAGCAGACGCCGCGCGGCATGGCCGCCGAACTGGCCGAGTTCGAAGGTGCTGCGGCTGCCCAGATAGGGCGCGATGTCCAGCCCGCCCGCGAACAGGATGTAGCCGCGAAGCCCGCCGGTCGAAGCCCGGCCCAGCGCCAACGTCTGTCCCGCTGCGATATCGATCGGCACGCCGCGCGATACCGGAACCCCGTCCAGGGTCGCGCCGAAATCCGCGCCCGTCAGGCAGACGCGCGCCGCCGATACGAAGGACAGGGTCGGCCCGGTGACGGTGGCCTCAAGCCCCTCGGTACCTTCCGGATTGCCGAGCAGCCGGTTGCCAAGGCGGAAGGACTGGTCGTCCATCGGCCCCGAGGGCGGCACGCCCACGCCCCAGAGCTTCTGGCGGCCCGGCCAGTCTTGCACCGTCGTCGCGGTGCCGCCGCTCACCACGCGGATGGAGCGGGGGTAATAGGGGATGGCGTCCAGCACGCGGGTCGAGACTTCGCCGCTGGTGAAGGCGGGCGAGCGCACGACATCCCGCAGCCAGCGCACATTGGTTTCGATGCCGTCGATCCGGCTGCGGTCGATCGCCGCCTGCGCCGCCTCCACGGCTTCCTCGCGGGTCGGGGCATGGACGATCAGCTTGGCCAGCATCGGATCGTACCAGGCGCTGACCGTGCTGCCGGACGAGCACCAGGTTTCGACGCGGACATCCTCGGGGAATTCCACGCAGGTGAGCTGGCCCGACGTCGGCCGATAGTCCAGCGACGGATCCTCGGCATAGAGTCGCATCTGCACCGAATGGCCCTTGGGGGTCGGAGCCGGGCCGTCGAGGAAGGCGAAATCGCCCGCGCCGCCGCGTATCATCCATTCGACGAGATCGATGCCCATGACCTCTTCGGTCACGCCATGCTCCACCTGGAGGCGGGTGTTCATCTCCAGGAAGAAGAACTCCTCGCGGTCGGCGTCGTAGAGATATTCCACCGTCCCTGCCGAGCGGTAGCAAGCCGCCTCGCCCAGGCGCACGGCCGAGGCGATCAGTTCCGCGCGAACATGCTGCGGCAGCAGCGGTGCCGGGGCTTCCTCGACCACTTTCTGGTTGCGGCGCTGGAGCGAGCAATCGCGCTCGCCCAGCGCCATGACGCGGCCTTCGCCGTCACCGAACAGCTGCACCTCGATGTGTCGCGCGCGGCGCACGTAGCGTTCCAGGAAGACGCTGGCATCACCGAAATTGCTGAGGCCAAGGCGCGCGACCGTGGCGAAGCCTTCGCGCAGGTCCGCCTCGTTCTCGCAGACCTTCATGCCGATGCCGCCGCCCCCGGCGGTCGCCTTGAGGATCACCGGATATTCGATTCCGGCGGCGGCGGAGACTGCCTCTTCCTCGTCGGTCAGCAGGCCGGTACCCGGCGCCAGCGGCACCCCATGCGCGGCGGCCAGCGCGCGGGCGCTGTGCTTGAGGCCGAAGGTGCGGATATTGTCGGGCGTCGGGCCGATGAAGACGATCCCGGCCGCCGCGCAGGCTTCCGCGAACTCGACGTTCTCGGCCAGGAAGCCGTAGCCGGGATGGATGGCCCCGGCGCCGGTTTTCTTCGCCGCATCCAGGATTGCGGCCACGTTGAGGTAGCTTTCGGAAGCCTTGGCCGGGCCGATCAGCACGGCCTCGTCCGCTTCCGAAACATGGTTGGAGCCTTCGTCCGCCTCGGAATAGACGGCCACGGACTTCAGGCCCATGCGGCGAAGGGTGCGGATGATGCGGGTGGCGATCGCGCCTCGGTTGGCGATCAGAACCGTGTCGAAGCTCATGCGACGACGATCATGCGAACGGGGGTGGGGTTGAAGCCGTTGCAGGGGTTGTTGACCTGCGGGCAGTTGGAGACGACGACGACGACGTCCATTTCCGCCCGCAGGTCAACGGTCAGGCCCGGCGCGGAAATTCCATCGACGATGCCCAGCGACCCGTCCGGCTCGACCGGTACGTTCATGAAGAAGTTGATGTTGGAGACGATATCCCGCTTGCCGCGCCCTTCGAGGAGGTTGGCCTCCAGGAAATTCTCTACGCAGGCGTGCTCGGCCTTGGTGTGGTGGCCGTAGCGCAAGGTGTTTGACTCGCACGAGCAGGCGCCGCCGATGGTGTCGTGGTAATCGACCGAGGTGGCGGCGATCGTCATCAGCGCATTGCCTTCGTTGGAGAGCAGCTTGGTGCCCGCCCGCAGGAACAGGTTGCCCTGCGCCGAGACGGTGTCCTGCGCGCTGTAGCGCTCGGCATCGTCGGCGGCCGAATAGAGCAGGAAGTCGACTGCCTGGTTGCCTTCCAGATCGACGATGCGCAGCGTCTGCCCGGCCATGACATGGTGCAGCCAGGGCGCGCGGGCGGGAACGACCACGTCGTGGACGACATTGCCGGTGAGGCCGGACATGTGGGGATCGGTGCTCATGATCGCGTGTCCTCTAATCAGCGGCGGAAGTAGTCTTCGACATTGGTGAAGGCGCGCAGGCCCTCGGGCGTGGCGCCCCGGACGGGATCGTCCTCGGCGGTCACCGGTCCCCGCCATGCGGTGGCGCGCAGCGGCGTGACGCTCCATTCCGCGCGCGGATCGAGGACGTGGGGTACGTTGGCGATCACCACGATCACATCCATTTCCGCACGCAGGACCACGCTGCGGCCGGGGGCGAAGGGGCCGACTTCTGGCGTGATCGTGCCATCCGCCTCGATCTTCGCGCCCTTGAAAAGGTTCACGCAAGGGTGGACGTCGCGGCGGCCGAGGCCATGCTTGGCGGCGCCGAGCAGGAACCTGTCGCGCCCGCTGGGGAAAGCTCCGCTGTTGCGGCCTTCGCCGTATTTCGCGGCATTGGTTGCGGGGTTGGACGTGCCGCAAAACGTGTCATGCGTGCCGGCATCGTCTTCCAGAATACTGAACAGGACGCGGCCCATGTCGGACAGGAGCAGTTTTCCTTCGCCCAGGTAAGCGTTCCACTGCACCTTTACCGTATCGGCCACGTTGAGCCGCTCGGTCGGCATCTCGGCATTGAAGACCAGCAGCGAGGCGCAGGCATCGCCGTTGAGGTCGATCAGGCGCAGGCATGAACCGCGCGACAGCCGCCGCGTGGCATAGCCCCCTGCGGCGATGGTCTCTTCCCACACGAGGTCGGCAGGGGACACACCGCCGGGCAGATCGTCCGCTACCGGCGGCAGCACCGGCATGCTCTCGACGCGGGTGCCGCCCTGGGCCCGCGCATGGTCCCGCGCGGCAAGCGGATCGGCCAGGGTCTGGGTCATGAATGCGCTCCGATGCTGGTAATGTCTTCGCCGCTGGGGTCGTAGAGCGGCGGCAGTAGGGCGGTGGTGGTGACAAGCTCTAGCTGCTGCACCCCGCGCACCCGGCGAATGGCGTCGCAGAGTTCCTTCAGTCTTGCTGCCGGACCCTGCACGAGAAGAACTTCAAGCGACTGGTCATCCTCCAGCACGACATGCTGCGAGGAGATCACTTCCTTCAGGTAACCGGCCTGCGTCTGCGAAAGCTGGTGCCGTACTCGGCCGCGCTCGCTGCGGTAGACCAGCGTGATCGTTCCGGCGAACATCTCCTCCGGGTGCATGAGCGACCCGTGCTCCGTCAGCGCGTGGCGGATCAGTTCGGCGATGAGCTGGGAGCGGGAAGGCAGGCCGCGTTCCGCCACCATCAGGTCGAGCTGTCTGAAGAGATCTGCCGGGAGGCTCATGCTGAGCCGCGCCAGGCCGGTGGAATCGGAGCCCATGCCCACTCTCTTTTCAGTTATTACTATTTACGTCAATCGTAATAATTCCGGCTTCGTCGATTTCTTCTTCCGGCCGCTCGCGCATGGGCAGGTCGTAGACCACCGTGGCGCCGAAACGGTGCGGCGCGTGCGGATCGTGGCGGCGCTTGTCGAGCGCGAGGACGCGCGTTCCCAGCATGAAGGCCTCGCGGATATCGTGCGTCACCATGACGATGGTCAGCGCCCGCTCGCGCCAGAGGCTGCGGATCAGCTTGTGCATGTCGGCGCGGATGCCCGGGTCGAGCGCGCCGAACGGCTCGTCCAGCAGCAGGATGCGCGGCCGTTTCACCAGCGCCTGCGCGATGGCAAGGCGCTGCTGCATGCCGCCCGACATCTGCGCGGGATAGAGATCGAGACTATGCCCCAGGCCCACGGCCGTCAGCATCTCCCTTGCCTCTTCCTCGGCGGCGCGACGGGCGCTGCCGAACAGGCGGCCCATCACCGGCGCCTTCTCGCACTCCATGCCCAGGATCGTGTTGCGCAGCGCGGTAAGATGCGGGAACACCGAATAGCGCTGGAAAACCACGCCCCGGTCGGGGCCGCACTCGGGTTTCAGGGGCGCGCCGTCCATCAGGATCGTGCCCTGGCTCGGCCCCTCCTGCCCCAGGATCAGGCGCAGGAAGCTGCTCTTGCCAGCCCCCGAAGGGCCGACGACGGAGACGAAAGAGCCTTCCTCGATTTCGAGGTTCAGCTTCTCGATGATGATCCGGTCGCCATATTCGACCCAGACATCGCGAAAGCTCAGCAAAGTGCTCAATGGCTTTCTCCATGGGCCCAGGGGAACAGTCGCCGGCTCAGCGCGGTGAGCGCCAGGTCCATCAGGATGGCCAGCAGCGCGATCCAGGCGACGTAGGGCAGGATCACGTCCATCGAAAGATAGCGGCGGACCAGGAAGATGCGGTAGCCCAGGCCCACGTCCGAAGCGATCGCCTCGGCCGAGATCAGGAAGACCCAGGCCGGTCCCAATGCCAGGCGGATCGCATGGAGCAGGCGCGGCATCGCCTGCGGCAGGGCGACACGGATCATGACCTGCCAGCTGTTCGCGCCCAGCGTCAGCGCCTTGATGATCTGCTCGCGCGGCAAGGCGCCGACATGGGCGGCGATGTCGCGGATCATGACGGGCGCGATGCCCACCACGATCAGCGCGACTTTCGCCGTTTCGCCGAGGCCCAGGGCGATGAACAGGATCGGCAGGAGCGCGATCGGCGGGATGACGGCAATGCCGGTGACCAGCGGGCCGAACGTGGCCCGCACCGGCGGCAAAGCGCCCAGCGCCAGCCCCACCATCAGCGCCATGAGCGTGGAAATGCCCAGACCGATGCCGAGGCGCTGAAGGCTGGCCAGAGTATCGGCCCAGAACACCAGTTGCCCGGTTAGCTGGTCCGGCACGAACAGCAGTCCCGACATGCTTTCGGCCATGGCGCCGGGAAGCGGCAGGATCTTGTCCGCCGGGTTCATCGCATGGCGGTTGGCCGCCATGACAATGTAGATCAGCAGCAGCAGCAGGATCGGCACCGCGCCGAGGAGCACTCGCCCCCCTCGCCCGACCTGACGATTCACCCAGCGCATTGTCATGGTCCTGTTTTGATTATTGCACTTCGAGCCGCTCGATGACCCGATGGAGCCCGTTCGAAAATGCCCGGGGCGGGCACTTTCGAACAGACCCTCAAAGCTTGCCGTCCGCCGCCATCTTCATGAAGCTGTCGTCGAAACGCAGCGTCACATGCTGCGCATCGCCCAGCGTCTTGCCGCCGGGGAAAGCCATGCCCACCGCGTCGGCCGAAGTCGCGCCCTTGAACAGGCCCTTGGAGAAGCTGAAGTCGCGCACCCGCGTCATCGTCGTGACGAGAGCCGGAGCGTCGGCGGCGGCGACGGCTGCCTTGGGATCGGAATAGAGGAAAGTGGTGCTGAGCTGGCTGTCGAAGGATTCGGGCGTCGCGCCCGCCAGCTTGGCCATGGCCGCGCGGGCCGCCTTGCCTTGCGCATCCTGGCGCACCATCAGCGCCGTCGTCTCGTACCAGATGCCCGCCAGCGCCTTGCCGAGGTTCGGATTGGCCTTGAGCGTGGCGGTATCGACGCAAAGCAGGTCGAGAATTTCACCCGGTATATCGGCGGAGCTGAAGACGAGCTTGGCCCCCGGCTGCGCCTTCATCGCATTGAGCTGCGGGTTCCAGGCCACCGCAACCTTGACGTCCGGGCTGGCGAAGGCGCCGACGATATCGGCATCCCCGGTATTGACCGTCTTCACGTCCTTGAGCTGAAGACCCGCAGAATTGAGACCGCGAGCAAGCAGATAGTGCGACACCGAAAGCTCGACGAGGTTGATCGACTGCCCCTTGATCGCCTTGAGATCGCCGCCCTTCATCAGGATGCCGTCGTTGCCGTTCGAATAGTCGCCGACGATGATCGCGCTGGTGTCCTTGCCGCCCGCAGCGGGGATCGTCAGCGCGTCCATGTTCGCCACGGTCACGCCGTCAAGCTTGCCCGCGGTGTACTGGTTGACCGATTCGACGTAGTCGTTGATCTGGACGATATTGATCTTGAGCCCGTATTTGTCGGCCCACTTCTTCACGATACCGGCCTGCTGGGCATAGGGCCAGGGCATCCAGCCCGCATAGATCGACCATCCGATATTGAATTCCGTGCGCTTGGTCGCTTCGCTCGGTCCCTGCGAGCAGGCGGCGGTGGCAAGCACTCCCGGCATCACGGCGGCCATCAGCGCGGCCCTGGCAATGCTGCGGATCGATACGATCATGACTCGGTCCCCTTTCGCAGTGCAGCATTGCCGCATTCGAAAGCGTTGTCCATCACAAAATATTACATATCTAAGATTACGTAATACCGAAGATGGCCAGGACGGCCGGTAGAACCCATCCGGAGACGGCGCGCTTCAGGCGATGGCTTCGCCCGGCTCCTGCACGTTACGCCTGCGCCGCACGGGGCGCTTCGCCGCGCCCTTGTCGTGAAGTGGCGGGAGAAGCGCCGTGGTCGTCACCAGCTCAAGCTGATGAACCCCGCGGATCGCCCGCAAGGCGTCGCACAATTCCTTGAGACGGGCGGCAGGGCCCTGCACCAGCAGCACTTCCAGCGACTGGTCGTCCTCCAGGAAGACATGCTGCGAAGAGATCACTTCCTTCAGGTATTCCGCCTGGCTCTGCGCCAGTTGCTGGCGCACCCGCCCGCGATCTCCGCGATAGACGAGGGTGATCGTACCCGCCAGCATCTCCTCAGGCCGGGTAAGCGCCTCATGCTCGGCCAGGGCGTGGCGGATCAGTTCCGCGATCAGTTGCGAACGCGACGGCAAGCCGCGCTCTTCCACCATCATGTCGAGCTGGCGGAACAGGTCGGCGGGCAAGCTCATGCTCAGCCGGGCGAGATTGGCGGCGTCGCTGCTCACGCGGCGTCCCTTTCGGCCGGGACAACAATCGGGGTCACAATCGTGCGATACATCGGCCTCATGCCTACCGGCAGTCGCGCGATCCGTCCAGAGCGCGCCTCCACTCATAAACCCCATCGATGAGGGTCATCGATTTATTACCATTGCGCCTAAACGTATTATCGATACCGTTGTCTCCATGGTGCGGGCAGTTCGGGGACCATCCGTGGCGCAAGATTCAACAAGCAGTCCTACGCGGGCCGCACAGCCGCCTGCGCGGCCGACATATCCCAACGGCAATATCGCGCTGGGATACAACCCTCCCGGTGTGCGTCATACCGATAGCGTGGTGCCGCTTCATCGCTCGCAGCCGGTCGTCCACGACTATGCCTGCGACGGACCGGCTCCGGGAAGCCTTTCCTTCCGCTGGACCTACGGATCGAACGTCGCGGCGAAGAACCGCGATCCGCGCGTCCAGGTGGTGCAATACAACGAAGATACCTTCGTGCTGCGCCAGAACGTCTGCGTCCACTGGGAAGCCCCGTTCACCTACCTGCTGTTCGGCAATGCCGGGGCACTGCTGATCGATACCGGCGCGACGGCGAACGCGCGGCACTATCCGCTGCGCGAGACCGTCGATGCCATCATCGCCCGCTGGTGCCAGGCGCGCGGGCGCGCTTCGCTGCCGCTCACGGTCGCGCTGACATCGGGAGAAGATATCGCGCAGAATCAGGGCCTGGTGCAGTTCGCCGGGCGCCCCGGCACCACGATCGTCCCGAAGCCGCTCGCAGCGATGAAGCAGTTCTACGGTCTCGGCGGCACATGGCCCTCGGGCACGGGCCGCATCGACCTGGGCGACCGGGTGATCGAAGTGATCCCGACGCCGGGTACCCACAAGGACGGCGTCAGCTTCCACGATCCCTACTGCGACATCCTGTTCACCGGCGATCTCCTGTTTCCCGGCAAGATCAACATCGGCAACGACCGCGATTTCCTGGCCTCGCTAGAGCGCCTCCAGGCGTTCACTGCCAGCAAACCGGTCAAATGGGTACTGGGCGGACATGTCGAGATGATGTTCGTGCCGGGCCGCTATTACCCGCGCTTCGCCACCTACAAGCCCTACGAGCGAGTGCTGGAAATGACGCCCGAGCTCATCGACGAAGCGATCGTCCAAGCACGCGCGGTCATGGGCAAGGACATGATGCTGATCAGGCCCGACTTCGTGCTGTTCAACGGCGTCAGCCCCGACCAGAAAACCAGGGTCTGGCCCGAAGGCGTGCCCAGGATCGACGCGCCCCACCCGTTCTGACCTTTTCGAACATCAGGAACTCCATGATGGATCGCCGCACGTTCCTTGCCCACAATGCCGCCATCGCCGCCGTTCCGCTGACCGGAGCGGCACTTACCGCGACCGCGACCTCCGTCTCGGCCGCAACCCGGCCCGCGCCGATCGATTTCCGCAGCGATCTCCCGGCGAAGGGCGCCTTTCCGAAGCGATGGATCTGCGGCTCGTCGTCCTGCATGGACAATGTCGACCCGCCCGTGCAGGTCCACTGGTACGATCCGCATACGGCGATCCTACGCCAGAACAAGGCCTACAGCTACGAGGCCCCCTTCGCCCCGCTCTACTTCGGCAACGACCGCGTGCTGTTGCTCGACGAGGGCTACGTTCAACTGCGCAACGACTGTGATTACCGCGCTGTGGTGGACCAGTGCATCGAGGAATGGTGCCGCCGCAACCGTCGCGATCCCGCAAGCCTGGAGCTTCTGGTCGCGTTCAGCCACCTTCATGCCGACCACTACGCGGCCACCAACCAGTTCGCGGACCGCCCGAACACCCGCTGCATGGGGCTGACGCACGAGGAAATGGTCGGATTCTGGGGGATGCGGAACTACCCGGAGGAACGAATCACGCTCGATCTGGGCGGGCGGGAAATCCTGATCTGGGGCTCTCCCGGCCATGTCGTTTCCGAATTCGCCTATTACGACAGCTACACGCAGATTCTCTATACCGGGGACATGTTCTATCGCGGCAGGTGCTACATCAGCTTCTGGCAACCATGGTTCGACAGCATGAAGCGACTGATCCAGTTCTGCGATACCCATCCGGTGACACACGTGATGGGTTGCCATGTTGAAATCAGCAAGGACGGGCAGGACTACGCTTACGGCATGACCTGGCAGCCGGACGAAGCGCCGGTAGAGATGACCGTCCAGCAGTTGCGAGACGCTTATGCCCATGCGCAGAAGATCACCGAACCGGGAATCTACTTCACAGGAACAGTATTTCTCTGCAACCAGACGCGTGGAACGACCACGATCGACCGGAATCCTTATCGCTACGATTGATCGGCCTTGGCGAATCGGTTTCTGGCGCCGACCGAAAGTTCGGCGTTCCGGCACGGGACGCTTCGCCACAGTCATGCTTCGGAGCCAGCCTGAGATCGGCAGATTTCCGGACTTTACATGCGATTGGCGCCGAAACCGCATCAGGACGAATTAATACTCTTGACGCGAAATGTAATATCCATACCGTGTATCAAGTCGCCTGGCAGAGCGATGAAAATCCGGGAGAGAGCAACTGTAGCAACAGGCCGGTCCACTGGCCTGGAGGGGGGTTTTCGATGGAACAACTGCCAATCTCCTGTACGGTTCTCTCGGGCGTCGATCCGCAGGACGGCACGTCGCATAACGGACATTCGCTTCCTCGCCGAACCGGCAAGAGCCTGAAGCAGACGCTCTTCGACCTGATTCCGGCCCTCTATATCCTCGCCATCGTCGCGTTCTGGGGTCTGGCACCGAAAGGCCTGATCGAAGCGCCGTGGACATTGATCGCCGTGACCTCGCTGATCACCCTGAGCGTGTTGGGGCTGGAATGGATCAACGAGCGCCATGCAGGCTGGCGCATGAACCGGCGCGAGTTCTTCACCGATCTCTTCTACGTGGTGCTGGGCGCAACGGCGATAACCTGGGCCTCCTCGACGCTGGCCGAAGAGCCGCTGAAGGCACTCAAGGCCTCGATCGGCATCTCGACCGAATGGGCGATGCACCTGCCGTTCCTGGTGCAAGTCGCGATGGTGATCTTCATCATCGAGTTCGGCCAGTACTGGATGCATCGCCTGATGCACAATTTCACGCCTTTCTGGCTGACGCACGCGCCGCACCATCACATCACCCAGCTCAACGCCGCGAAGGGCTACGTCGGCAATCCGATCGAGCTGTTCCTGATCAGCCTCAGCGTGCTGGCGCTGTTCGACCTCCCTCTCGCGGCGGTCTTCTGCGGGATCAACGTGCTGGGTGCGGTTTCCACGTTCGCTCATGCGAACGTCCGCGCAGATCCGCCCGGCTTCTATTCGCTGATCTTCACCACGATCCGCCATCACAGCCTGCATCACTCCACGGACTACGAGAGCACGCGCTGCAACTATGCCAATTCGCTGATCCTCCTGGACCGCCTGTTCGGAACCTATCGCGCGGGCGAGGCCAGCGTGGTCGGTCAGGACGATCTGAGGCGACTGTCGATCCGGGAGCAGTTCCTGTTTCCGTTCCAGCCCGCGATCGCGGCCTGGACCCGAAAGAGAACCGAGAATTCGGCCACGGCAAATTAGGTCGGGCGGCCAGACGCAAACGATCCGGGCCGCCGCCAGGCAGTATCGGAAACCAGAGACGCACCGGCGCAACATCCTCGAAGATGGCCGGCCGTCATAACGACAAGCGGCATCCGACAGGTCCGGCGCAGGCAGGCCGGGCGAAGGGGAGCCCTAGAGCATTTTCTAATCAGGTGGAATCACCTGATGACTCGGAAAATGCGCGAAACAAGAAACTAGAGCGGTTGATCCGGTGCAACCGGATCGGAAACCGATCTAAACCAAGGACAGGGAAGCACATGACACATCGCGCGAAAATGAGGGCGGCCCTGCTGTCCGCGACGATCATCACCGGCACCGTGGGCGCCATGCCCGCGCTGGCGCAGGACGCAGCGGAGACGGTGGATACCGGGGACGCTATCGTCGTCACCGGCACCCGCCGCGCCACCACGATCATGGATACGCCGATCAACATCTCCGCCATGGGCGCCGAGGAACTGAAACGCCAGCGCGTCGACGACGTGCGCGATCTGGCCGATTTCACGCCGGGCCTCACGATCTCCGACACGGGACCGGGATCGACCGGATCGATCGTCCTGCGCGGCCTCAACGCTTCGGACGTGAGTTCCGGCGGCGCCAACTACGACGACTCGATGGGCATCTACCTGGGCGAAGTTCCGCTCTACTACGACTTCAAGCTGCTGGACATCGCCCGCGTCGAAACCTTGCTGGGGCCGCAAGGCACGCTCTACGGCCTGGGCACGCTGGCCGGCGCGATCCGCTACATTCCGAACCGCCCCAACGTGGACGCCTGGGAAGCCGAAGGCCACGGCCGCCTCTACGCCAAGGGCCACTCCGACAACTTCGGATACCAGGCGGACGGCATGATCAACATTCCACTGGTGCGCGATCACGTCGCCTTCCGTTCCGCCACCGGCTACTACTATGATCCCGGCTTCATCGACTATCCGCTGCTGCTCCAGACGCCGGGCGTTTCGCTGCCCCAGCCCGGCGGCACCGACGGCGTCACCCGCGAGGAATTCGCCGCCAACCTCCGCCGCAGCAAGGACTTGAACTTCGAGCGCACCTTCACCACGCGCAACCAGCTGCTGATCCAGACCAGCGAAGACCTGAAGGCGATCTTCACTTACGCCTTCCAGCGCACCAAGACCGACGGCGCCCAGTCCAACAGCGCGGGCGTGATGGGCACCGGCAAGTACCAGAACGCCAGCCGCTACGAGGAGCCGGTCAACCGCCGCGCGCATCTGGGCAGCCTGGAACTCGATGCCAACATCGCCGACATCGTCGACCTGGTTTCGACCACGGCCTACACGAACGTGCGGACCCGCTCGCAGGCCGACAATACCGACCTGCTGCTCGACCTCGACTACGACTACGAGCTGTTCCCGGCATTTTCGAGCTGGAACGAAAGCGACGGCCGTCGCAAGCAGTTCAACCAGGAAATCCGACTGGTTTCACGCCACGGCGGGCCGTTCAACTGGGTTCTGGGCGGCTTCTACAACCGTCAGAAGTATCACAACGACTATGCCGAACACGTTCCGGGTCTCTCGGACTTCTACGGCGTCACCGGCAATCCCGACGATCTCGAATATGTAAGCTATACCAAGTCGAAGATTACCGAAAAGGCGATCTTCGGCGAAGGCACGCTGAAGATCACGCCGGAATGGCAGGTGACGGGCGGTGCGCGATACTTCAAGTATACCTCCGACGTCGCCGGCGCGCTGGTGTTGCCGCTGCTGGGCGATCCGCTCAGCCCCTATGACGTCGATGCCGCGGGCGGCAAGGCGAAGAAGGACGGCTGGGTGTGGAAGCTCAACACGTCCTACAACTTCACGCCGGACCTCATGGTCTACGCCACCTACAGCAAGGGCTATCGCATCGGCGGCCCGAACCGCGTCGCCCCCTGTCCCGATCCCGTCCCCGCCGACCAGCAGAACGCCTGCGCCCTGCCGAACGAAGTCCAGTTCGGTCCCGACAAGACGAAGAATGCCGAAATCGGCGTGCGCATGCAGTTGTTCGAACGCAAGCTGGCGTTCAACTTCGACGTCTTCCATATAAAATGGGACGGCATCCAGGTTGACTCCGCCACGTACTACGGCGTTACCGGCATCACCGTGAACGGCGGTTCGGCCAAGTCCCAGGGCTTCGAAACCTCGTTCCAGTTCCGGCCGGTACCCGCGCTGGCGATCCAGGGCAGCTATTCCTACACGGATGCCAAGCTGACCGAGGACGTGCCCGGCATCATCACCATCCGCACGACGCCGAACGACTACGATGGACGGCCGAAATTCACCCAGCTCGATGCGCTGTCGGGCGATCGCCTGCCCGGATCGGCCAAGAATTCCGGCAGCCTCGGCGCCACTTACACCGTTCCCGTGGGCGAGGGCGTTGTCAGCGCCAACTGGACGGCGACCTATCGCGGCAATGTGGTCTCTCGCATCGGCTGGGACCGCGGCTATGGCGACAAGATCCCCGGCTACGTCCTGCACCGGGCAACCCTGTCGTACGAGACCGACAAGTACACCGTCAGCCTCTTCGCGAACAATATCTTCGACAAGTACGCCGTGGTCTCGGTGGGCCAGGATCGTTCGCGCATCGGCGTCAACGACGGCGTCGTTTCGCGCTACTATCGCCAGACGGTGCTGAATCCGCGCACGGTGGGTGTGGAAGCGCGTATCAAGTACTGATACCCGCAGGACACCGAGTACGGCAGGGGTCGTCGCCCGAAAGGGGGCGGCCCCTGCCGGTTTCTATTCGGTGGCGATGCCCTGTTCTTCCAACCAGCGTCGCGCCGGTTCCAGCGCCGCCGCATAGGCTCGCCACTTGCCGATCCCGTCACTGTTGATCGGCCGACGCACTTGTGCCGCGCTGGGCGTGGCCACGGCCGCCCGGTTTTCATGGAACGCGAGGCAGGCCGGATCCCACTCCAGCCCGCAATGCGCCAGCAACCTGCGCGTCTGCCCTTCCTGATCCGCGACCAGTCCTTCGTAGGAGAGTTGCAGCACCGCACCGGGTCGATACTTCTCCCACATGGCCATCAGCCGGTCGAAGCGCGCATAGTAGCGGGCCGTGTCCATGAGGTCGTAGGAATAGGCGTAATAGGCCGACTGGCTGGCGAAGAGGTTCTTGTAGTTGCTCCAGATCGTGTCGAGCGGATTGCGACGCAGGCACACCACCCGGGCATGGGGCAGCGCGCGCAGGATATGGCCGATGTAGAGGAAATTGGCCGGAAGCTTGTCCGTGAACCGGGGTTTGCCGTGTCTGCAATGAACCCTTGCCTGCGCGAGGTAGGCCTCGCCCAGCGCCGCCGGATCGAGCGTCTTGCCGGCGGCCACGGTTTCGGGATCGAGAACCCGGCGTGACGGCGTTCCCGCAAGCTTCTTCACGGCCAGCGGCATCGCCTGCAACTCGCCCGCCGCCTCGACCTGCGGGTGGGAGGACAGGATGCGGTCCACCAGCGTGGTGCCGGTGCGCGGCATGCCGACGATGAAAATCGGCGCTTCGTCGCTGCCTGCACCGATCGGCCTGGCGCCGTCCGCCTGAAGCGGTCGTTCGCAGAACAGGGCTTCGATCGCGTCGAATATCGCGCTGTCCTGCGCGAAGTCGTAGCCGAGCGCCGCCTTCTGCGCATCGTTGGCGGTGGAAAGGTGGTGCAGCGAATCCGCCGTCCTGCCCAGATCCTCCAGTTCCTTGGCCAGCGCATAGCGCAGCCGCAGCCTATCCCCCGGACTGCGGGCCGATTCCAGCGCCGTTTCCAGACGCCCGATATGATTGGCCTCCGCCGACTGACGCGACAGGATCGCCAGCGCATAGTGCACCCGCGCATTGCCGGGATCGCGCGCAAGGATCGTTTCGTAATGCGTGCGCGCCTGCGCGACCTTGCCGGTAAACGCGCTCGCAGCCGCAAGATTGTAGCGATATTCCACGTTGTCCGGCGCACCCGCCACCGCCTGTTCGAACGGAGCGAGCGATCCCGCGTGGTCCCCCAGCCGTACCAGGACGCAGCCGATCGTATCGAAAGTGAGCGGATCGCGCGGCCCCGCCGCCATGGCCCGGCGCGCGGTAACGGCCGCCTCGCCGTCGCGCCGGGCCAGCACCAGCAGCTTCGCCAGTTGCGCCAGATGCTCGGCATCGCCCCCGCGTGCGACGGCGGCTTCGAACAGGGAAATCGCTTTCCCGACATGCCCGCCTTCGGCCAGCGCCATGCCCAGCAGAAAGTAGCCCTCGGCGCGATCCGGAGCGTGCTCGACCAGCCGCTTCGCCGCTGCCGCCGCTCCGGCCAGATCGCCGTCCGCCAGCGCTTGCCGGGCATCCTGCCCTGCGCGAGCAGCCGATCCGTCAGCCGGAGAGGAGCGCATTTTCAAACCCGATCACCATCGCCCCCGCATTCGACAACCTGGATCTTGTTGCCGATCGGCGGGAAAGAGGCAAATGCTTCAGAAGGCCGGCACCACGGCGCCGGCATACTTGCGCGCGATGAAGCCCTTCACCTCGGGGCTGCGCAAGGCCGCGATCAGCTTTTCGACGCGCGGGTCTTTCCGCGCCTTCTCGGTGCCGACCACGAAGTTCACGTAAGGGCTGTCCTTGCCCTCGATCAGCAGCGCGTCCTTGTTGGGATTGAGCCCCGCGTCGAGCGCATAGTTCGTGTTGATCATCGCCATGTCCACCTCACCCAGCACGCGCGGCAGGGTGGCCGCCTCGATCTCGCGGAACTTGAGGTTCTTGCGGTTCTGCACGACATCCTGCGGCGTCGCGGTCATGCTCCCCGGATCCTTGAGCGTGATCAGCCCGGCATGCGCCAGAAGCTGGAGCGCCCGGCCGCTGTTGCTCGGCTCATTGGGAATGGCCACGGTGGCGCCGTTCGGAAGCTGGTCGATCTTCTTCCACTTGCGCGAATAGGCGCCGAACGGTTCGATGTGAATGCCTGCAAGCGGCACCAGGTTCGTGCCCTTCGCCTTGTTGAACTCTTCCAGGTAGGGGCCCGTCTCGAAGTAGTTCACGTCGATCCTGCCTTCGGACACCTGCACGTTGGGCTGCACGTAGTCGTTGAACACCCGCACATCGAGCTTGAGGCCCTGCTTGGCGAGGGCAGGCTTCACGAACTCCAGGATCTCGGCATGCGGCACCGCCGTTGCGGCGACCGTCAGCACGTTGGGATCGCCGGCACTGCCCGACTTGCCGCAACCGGCAAGGATCAGCGTGGCCATGGCGGCGAGGAGCAGGCGTCGTTGCATCGGAAATCCTATTTGCGTGTGAAGCGCCGGACCAGACGGTCTCCGGCCACTTGGAGAAGCTGAACCATGGCGAGCAGGAGCACCACGGTTACCAGCATGACGTCGGTCTGGAAACGCTGATATCCGAAACGGATCGCCAGATCGCCCAGCCCGCCCGCGCCGACCGCCCCCGCCATGGCGGTGAACGAGATCAGCGTGATGGCCGTCACCGTGGTGGCGGCGATGATCCCCGGCAGGGCTTCCGGCAGGAGCGCCCTGAACACCAGGTCGCGCGTGGTCGCGCCCATGGCCTGGACCGCTTCCACCGTATTGCGGTCCACTTCGCGCAGGGCCGTTTCCACCAGCCGCGCGAAGAACGGCGCCGCCGCGATCACCAATGGCGGGATCGCGCCCGCGACGCCCAGCGAGGTGCCCACCAGGATCACGGTCAACGGAATCATCACGATCAGCAGGATGATGAAGGGCAGCGAGCGCACGAGATTGACCAGCAGCGCCAGCACGCCGTTCCCCAGCCGGTTGGCCCAGGGCTGCCCCGCCCCGGTCAGGAACAGCAGCACGCCCAGCGGCAGGCCGAGCAGGATCGTCAGTGCCAGCGAGCCGCCCAGCATCGCCAGGGTATCGAGGCAGGCCTGCGCGATCTCGCTCCAGTCCACATTGCTGAAAAAGCCGCTCATTCGACCTCGCCCTCCCGGCGCAGCGCCGCGATGGCGCGATCCGTGTCGCCTCCGAGCAGCCCCAGGGTAAGCCTGCCGAAACTGGTGTTCTTCAAGCGGCCGATGCGGCCGTCGAGGATGATGAAATCGGTGCCGGTATCCCGCGCGATGCGGGTCAGCACCGGGTCCAGCACCGCCTGCCCATGCAGGGTGAGCCTGACGATCGGCCCGTCGAACCCGGAAGGCTGCGCATGTTCGGTCGTCTCGTCGATCAGTGCCCGCGTTTCGCTGGCGCGGGGACGAAGGAACACGTCCGCGACGCTGCCGGTCTCCACGACGCGGCCCGCGTGCAGCACCACAACCCTGTCACAGACCTGACGAACCACTTCCATTTCGTGGGTGATCAGGACGATCGTGAGGCCCAGCTCGCGGTTGAGATCGGCTATGAGGTCGAGGATGTTGCGCGTCGTCTCGGGGTCGAGCGCGCTGGTCGCCTCGTCACAGAGCAGGATTTCCGGATCGGTGGTCAGCGCGCGGGCAATGCCCACCCGCTGCTTCTGGCCGCCGGAAAGCTGCGCGGGATATTTGGTGCCATGGTCGGAAAGGCCCACGCGGTCGAGCAGGGCAGGCACTTTCGCCGCGATCTCGCTGCGCGTCGCGCCGCCGATCCGCAGCGGCAACGCCACGTTGTCGAACACCGTGCGCGACCAGAGCAGGCCGAAGTTCTGGAAGATCATGCCCACGCGCGAACGCAGGCCGCGCAGGCCCTCGGCGGACAGCGCGGCGACATCGGTGCCGTCGATCAGCACACGCCCCGTGGTGGGCCGCTCCAGCCCGTTCAGCAACCGGACGAGCGTGGACTTACCGGCGCCCGAACGGCCGATGATGCCGAACACTTCGCCTCGTCCGATTTCCAGATCGACGCCGGTCAGGGCCGCATGGGCACCGCCGAACTCCTTACTCACGCCTTCGAGGCGAATCATGCTCATACCTTGCTTTCGCACCGTCTGCGGTGCTTCGAAAATCCCTGGTGCCTGCTGGCACTGGCCTGTGTCGAGGTGATCAAAGCCTCCTTCAACAATCTCCAGCTTTTTGCTAGACAAAATGAAGCGCGGCGACGCCGCTCGCCTATCGTAGCCGCTCGCTCAGGAAATCCACGAAGACCCGCACCCGTGCCGGCATGTTCGCGCCGCCCGCGAAAACGGCGTGGACCAGTTCCACGTCACCGGGATTGTAGTCTTCCAGCACCGGAACGAGGCGCCCCGATGCGATCTCCTCCACCACGCTGAACCGGCCTACGCGGGTGATGCCCACCCCGTCCGCCGCAAGCTGGCCCAGGGTTTCGCCGTTGTTCGCCTCGATCGTGCCGCGAACGCTCAGCGCGTAGTCGCGCCCGTCGCGGCGGAACGGCCAGACCGGCTCGGCGCGGCGGAAGTTGAAGTTCAGGCAGTTGTGTTCGAGCAGGTCTTCCGGCACCAGCGGCGTGCCGTGCCGCGCAAGATAGTCGGGCGCGGCCACGATCACCCGGCGGTTCTCGCCCAGCTTGCGCGCGGTGAGCGAACTGTCCGCCAACGGCCCGAAGCGGATCGCAACGTCCGCCTCGCCCGCCGCGACATCGACCAAGCGGTCGCTCACGCCGATATCCACCAGGATGTGCGGGTAGCGCCGCCCGAATTCACCCAGCAGCGGAAAGACGGCAAGGCGGCCATGCGCGTGCGATACGCTGATGCGCAAACGGCCACGCGGAGTTCCGCGATCGGCGATGGCCTGCTCTGCCTCATCGAGATCGGCCAGGATCCGCCGCGCGGCGCCGAGATAGGCCTGCCCCTCGGCCGTCAGCGACAGCGCCCGCGTGGTCCGCAGCAGCAGGCGAACGCCCAGCCGGGCCTCGATCCGGTCCACCGTGCGGCTGACCGCCGAAGGCGTGAGCCCCAGCAATCGCCCGGCCGCGGAAAAGCTGCCCTCCGCCGCGACCGTGGAGAATACCTCCAGCGACCGCGCCCGGTCGGCGCCGGGCGACGCCTTTGCATCCGATTCAAAAATCCCTCGCATGAAAGCTGCCTACCGCGCCGGGGCGGCATGGGAAACCCCTCGCCGGGACGGCATTGGAAACCCTCGCCGGGAGGGCAGGGGAAACCCTCGCCTGCCCGCGCGTTTAAGGCGCATGAGCAACGCCAAGAGAGCGGACGATACGAACGCCGCCGTCCCCAACATCGTCGATCCCAGCGACGCCGCGCAGAGCGTCGGCCTGGTCTACGTCAGCGATCAGGAGCCCGGCATCACGCGGCGCAAGAGCGGCAAGGGGTGGTCCTACCGCAAGCCTGACGGAAAGCGCATCACCGACAAGGCCGAAATCGATCGTATCCGGCGCATCGGCATTCCACCGGCCTATACCGATGTCTGGATCTGCCCCGACGAGAACGGCCATATCCAGGCCACCGGCCGCGACGCGCGCGGACGCAAACAGTATCGCTACCACACCCGCTTCCGCGAAGTGCGCGACAGCACCAAGTACGAACACATGCTGGAATTCGCCAGGGCGCTGCCGGCGATACGCGAGCGGATCGATGCCGACCTGAGACGGCGCGGCCTCCCCCGTGAAAAGGTGCTCGCCACGATCGTCCGGCTGCTGGAAACCACCATGATCCGCGTCGGCAATGCCGATTACGCCAAGCAGAACAAGAGCTACGGCCTGACCACGCTCAACGACCGGCACGTGAAGATCGAAGGCAGCGAACTGCGGTTCCGCTTCAAGGGCAAGAGCGGCAAGCAATGGAACCTCAGCCTGGCCGACCGCCGCGTCGCCAGGATCGTCAAGCAGAGCCAGGATCTGCCGGGGCAGCACTTGTTCCAGTACCTCGACGAGGATGGCACGCAGCGCGAGGTGACGTCCACCGACGTCAACGCCTATCTGCGCGAGATCAGCGAGAGCGACGTAAGCGCGAAGGACTTCCGCACCTGGACCGGCACGGTGCTGGCCGCCCTTGCCCTTGCCGAGTTCGAGACATTCGACAGCGAGGCCGCCGCCAAGCGCAACGTCCGTACCGCGATCGAGCAGGTGGCGTCGCGGCTGGGCAACACGCCTGCCATATGCCGCCGCTGCTACATCCACCCCGAAGTGATCGACAGCTACATGGAAGAGGCGCTGGTGCTGGAGATCGAGCAGGAAGTGGAGCGCGAACTGCGCGAGGATATCGGCGATCTGCGCCCGGAAGAAGCGCTTGTCCTGGCCTTCCTGCAAAGACGCCTGGATGGCAAGACCGGTCGGGGCGCTTGAGGGAGCGCGAAGCCACGCCGCGCTCCCCCGAAGCTCAAAGCTCCCGTTTGACCGGATAGACCCCGGCGAACGCATCGCGTTGCGGCAGGCGTTCGCTCAGCCATGCGGTTCTCGCTTCGGGATCGCCGGCGAAGCCTGGGTCTGCGGCCAGTTTCCGCTCGAACTCCGCGCGCAGCGGCGCATTTGCCGCCAGCAGGGCGTCGAGGATCGGGGCGATGACGAAATCCTCGGTGCCGGCAGGCGCGGACAGCACTTCGGGGAACAGGCCCCAGGCCAAAAAGCTGTCCTGGCTCTCCGGCTCCAGCAGCGCCGCCGCCAGCAGGCCGAGAGGCTGGTCCGAAACCACGTGCACGGTGCCTGCCGGAATCGTCGCCTCGGTCCGCTCATGCTCGAAGCGGGCTTCCAGCGGGATGCGGCCATCGTGTTGACGGGCGAGCTTCATCTCGTGAAGCCGCACGGTATCGACCGGCAGCGTACGCGCGGCTTCCAGGGTCTCGGTGCGGATGCCGTGAAGGCGCAGCTTCTCGATCACCTCGCGATAGGCGGACGGCACCAGCCAGGCCTTGGGCAGGGTCACGGATTCAACCGGATCCTGGCCGATGATCGGCATGCGGAACGTGATCGGCCGCCCGGTCCAGCGCTGCTCCATCCGGCCGGTGGCAGGCGAGCGGTACATCTCGAAAGCCACGCCCTTGAATTGGTCCACCCAGCCGATCGGCGTCGGCGACGGCTTCCAGCGGGTGAGCAGCTGCGCCGGACGCTCCGCGCGGTCCGCCGCCTTGGCTGCGGCGATGCGGTCGGCATCCTGCCCCGCCAGCTTCAGGGCCGCTTCCAGCAGCACGTAAGTCCCGAGAACGCGCTGGCGATAGGGCTTGAGCATGTGGTTCTCGACCAGCACAGTCGGCACGCCGATGAAATCGCCATAGCCGGTCGAATAGCGCGGGCCTTCGGGAGCGTAGCGGATGCCCTTCTCCGGCGCGCGCGTGTCGATCGGGCTGGGATAGACGATCGGTTCATGCCCAGCCTTGGTCAGCGCCGCCTTTGCGGCGGGGCCGAACCTCTGCTCCAGCCAGCTCGCGGTGGCGCGGTGCCGGGCGTACTTGCCCCAGCCGGCGTATGTGTACGTCACGTCGTACTGCATGTCGAAACCGCCGCTGACGTGGCAGTCGATGTAGAGCACCGGATCGAGCCGTTGCAGCAGGCCCACCATCGCGCGCACTTCGGGGGTGTCGAGCTTGGAATAGTCGCGATTGAGGTTGATGTTCCTGGCGTTACCTTCGGTGCCCTTGTCCTCGGGGCCGCGCACGTGCAGGAAATTCCAGGGGCTCGCGCGCTCGTGACCGTCCACGTTGAGCACCGGCACGAAGACCAGGTCCACCTTGTCGAGCAGATCGTCCTTGCCGCGCAGGGCTATGTCGCGCAGCAGCATGAGACCGGCATCCTTGCCGTCGATCTCGCCCGAATGGATGCCCGCCTGCACCAGCACTACGGGGCGTGCCGCGCCTGCCGCCTTGCTGGCGCGGACCATCAGCAGGGCACGGCCCTCCTCGCTCTTGCTGAAGGTCTCAACGGTGACGAGCGGCGATGCCTTGGCCAGCTTGCGAAGCCAGGCGCCCACCTCGTCGTAGCCCGGCGTAGTGCGAAAACCGGCGGCTTCGGCAGGCGTGATCCAGGGATCGCCAGCCCGGACCACCAGCT
>NZ_JBJDRF010000048.1:0-39601 GCF_044987305.1 Novosphingobium sp. ZW T3_23 | reverse complement strand
GCGATAGCTGGCAGTAAAGCGCCCCGGCGCGAGGTGAGCCGTTCACTGCCAGCGGTCCCGGGTCAAGCCCGGGACGACGACGATCGATCAGTTCGCCGCGCGGTAGCTTTCAAGGATATCGCGGCGCAGCGCCGCGCCGCTGTCGGGGCGCGAATAGAACATGTGGCCGCCCTCATACATGTGCAGCCGCACGCGGTCCGGGCGGCCGAACTGCGGCATCTGCGCCATGATCAGGCGCGAGCCGAAGTAGGGACAGGACAGGTCGTCCCAGCCATGAACGATGTCCACGGTCATCTTTGGGTCGATCGAGATCGCCTGGCGCAGGTCCTTGACCGGATTGTCGCTATTGTCGCGGGTCCAGGCCTCGTTCACTTCGTAGGACAGCGCGTTGTAGCGCGCATCGACCTTCCAGCCGACCTGCCGGGTGACGAAATCGACCATGGCCGAAGTGGTCGGCGCGATCAGGGTGGTCAGCAGCGGATCGCTGTACTGCGGGCGGGCGCTGGCCGGGAAAGGATCGTAGGCGGTGTAGTTGGAATCGTAGACCGATCCGACGAGACCTTGATCGCGGTGGATTTCGCGCAGATAGGTCGGGATGTCCACGCGGCCGTCCATGCGGCGCACCAGCGCGGGATCCAGGCCGGTCAGTTCGGCGACTTTGGCCGAAAGGCGATCGGTGGCGGCCTTGTCCTGCGGACCGGCGAGGAAATCCTGCACATATTCGGTGCGGATATATTGCTCGACCGGGGCCATCGAGGCTTCGCTCAGGTTGCCCTTTCGCTCGAAGTGACCGGCGACCATGGCGGGCAGGTTGATCATCCAGGGCAGCGGTGACAGCGCGTCGTCCTCACCGATGGCGGGCGGGTCGAGGTAGGGGGAAACGAGCGTCATGCCCGAGATGCCCACGCCCATCTGGGTCTGGAGGTAATAGGCCAGGCGTGGCACGCGGTAGCCGCCGTAGCTCTCGCCCGACAGATACTTGCGGCTGGTGAGGCGGCCGTTCTGGTTCAACCAGTCATAGACCACGCGGCTGAGGTACTTGATGTCGTTCTCGGAGGTGTAGAACGCCTTCTTGGTTGCCTCCGCATCGACGCGGCTGCGCGAGAAGCCGGTGCCGATCGGGTCGATGAAGACGAGGTCGGTGAAGTCCAGCCAGGAGTTGGGATTGTCCCGCAGTACCGCCGGGTCGGACGGGGCGTCGCCCTGCGCGCCGAACTGCACCCGCTTCGGGCCGATGGCGCCGAGGTTCAGGTAGACCGAGGCCGCGCCGGGGCCGCCGTTGAAGGCGAAAGTGACGGGGCGCGAAGTCGGGGCGCCGGGCACGGTATAGGCGGTATAGACCACCTCGCCGATGGTCTTGCCCTTCTCGTCCTTGATCGGCAGCGCGCCGACGGTGGCCACGTAGTTGAGGGTCTTGCCGCCGATCACCGCGCTCTGCTTGATCGACTTGGGGGCGGGCAGCAGGGGAATTTCATCGCCCTCGGCGTCCTTCTTCGCTTCGGCGCTGTCGGCAGGCTTGTCGGCAGGCTTGTCGGCAGCGAAGGCCGGGACGGAACAGGCGGCGAGCACCATGGCCAGGCAGGCCAACGAAACTTTGCGCATGGAAGGAACGACCCCTTTTATCGATGCGTCCGAACGGACGTCAGGGGCGATCAGTAGAACCTTGAAATAGTATACGACAAGGGTTCGAGCCGGAAAAATGTGGTGCCTGGCCCGTCCTGCCTTCCGGGGATTGGGCCATGGGAATGGTCCATCGGAAGGCAGGGCAGGTCAGGCGTCCGGACGGCTGGGGGGAGCCGCCCGAATTCTTCAAGGCAGCATCGAGCCCGTTTCGATGAAGCGCTGGTGCCATGACAGCGCCTCGGCGGGCAGCGAGGGCGACTGCAAGCCGTAGGAGCCCTTGAGCGCGCGGGCGTAGTAGTCTTCCAGCAGCGGGCGATAGTCCGGATGCGCGCAGTTGGCGATGATGACCTTGGCACGCTCCTTGGGGCTGAGACCGCGAAGATCGGCCAGGCCCTGCTCGGTGACGATCACCTGCACGTCCTGGTTGATGTGATCGACATGGCTCGCCTGCGGCACGATGGCCGAGATCTTGCCGCCCTTGGCGGTGGAAGGCGTCATGAAGATCGAGATATAGGCATTGCGCGCGAAGTCGCCCGAACCGCCGATGCCGTTCTGAATGCGCGAGCCCATGACGTGCGTGGAATTCACCGCGCCGTAGATGTCCGCCTCGATCAGTCCGTTCATGGCGATGCAGCCGAGCCGGCGGATCAGTTCGGGGTGGTTCGAGATTTCCTGCGGGCGCAGGATCATCTTGTCGCGGTAGCGGTGCATGTCGGCATTGACCCGCGCGGCGGCTTCGGGGCTGAGCGAGAAGGCGGTGGCCGAAGCCATGCGCAGCTTGCCGGAATCGAGCAGGTCGAGCATGCCGTCCTGGATGACTTCGGTGTAGGAGGTCAGGCTGTCGAAGGGCGCGTCGACCAGGCCGGTCAGCACGGCATTGGCGATATTGCCCACGCCCGACTGGATCGGCAGCAGTGCCGAGGGCAGGCGGCCCAGCTTCACTTCGTGGCTCAGGAATTCCAGGATGTGGCCGGCGATCGCCCTGGCCTTTTCGTCCGGCGGGCTGAACGGGGCGTTGCGGTCGGGCCGGTCGGTTTCGACCACGGCGACGACCTTGGCGGGATCGACCTTGAGATAGGGCTCACCGATGCGGTCGTCGGGCTTCACCAGCGGGATCGGCACGCGCGAAGGCGGCAGGGCGGTGCCGTAGTAGATGTCGTGCATGCCTTCGAGCGCTTCGTTCTGCCACGAATTCACTTCGAGGATCACCTTGGAGGCGCGATCCAGCCAGGTCTTGTTGTTGCCCACCGAGGAGGAGGGGATCAGGCTGCCGTCGGCGCGGATGCCCGAGATTTCGATCACGGCCGTGTCCAGCGGGCCAAGGAAGCCCTGCCAGGCCATCGGCGCCACCTGGCTAAGGTGCATGTCGAAATAGTTCATCTCGCCCTTGTTGATGCGTTCGCGGGCGATGGGGTCGGAATTGTAGGGCAGGCGGAATTCGATGCCGTCTGCCTTGGCCAGCGCGCCGTCGAGTTCGGGGCCGGTCGAGGCGCCGGTCCACATGCGCACCTTGAAGGCGCGTCCGGCGGCATGCTCGGCTTCGATCTGCGCGGCGAGGGCGAGGGGGACGGCCTTGGGATAGCCCGAGCCGGTGAACCCGCTCATGCCCACGGCGGTGCCGCTTTCGATCAGGCGCGCGGCCTCCTCGGCGGGCATGACTTTTGAGCGAAGCTCAAGACTCTCGATGCGCATGGCAACCTCTTCCTTTCTGACTGACCTTTGCAGCGCCAGTCGGCCTGTGGGAGCGACGAATCCAGTGCAAAGTCCAACCAGACGGTTGCGGCACACGCATGACGCTGCCGCCGGTCTATCGAGAGACCATCTCTATCACTGTCCTTGCGATGGCGACCAGTTCGGCCTCGCGATTGACGCCGCATTTCTGGAAGATCGTGCGCAGTTGCGCGACCACGGTCTGGACGCTGACGCCGCGAAGCCGCGCGACAACCTGGCGCGAATGCCCTTGTGCCAGCAGTGCCACCACTTCCGCTTCGGCAAGGGTGAGGCCCATCGCTTCGGCCAGCCTAGCGGCCGCGTGGCGATCGATCGTCAGCGGCGTGCGCAAGGTGACGATAACGCGCGGGGCGTATCCGAAGGACCAATCCTGACGCGGAAGCGTGCGGATGTCGAGGAGGAGCAGGCCGTCGCCGTTGCGGAGCCAGATATCGGCGGGCCCTCCGGCGCTTCCGGCCAGCGCATCGCCGATCCGGCGTTGCAGCGCCTGCTCTATATCCGGCCGCCGTGCACGGAGTACGCCCGCCCGGACCTGAAGGGTTCCGGGGCCAAGCAGGGCCTGTGCGGCGGATGTCATGCCGCAGACCTTGCCCACGGCGTCGAGCAGGATCGCCGCGGTGCTCATCGATTCGAGCGAGCCGCTCAGCAGCGCGGCGCCCTGGTGTTCGATCGTATCCTGGAGGCGTATCGCTTCGAGCACACTCGGGCCGATCCGGCGAAACACCTCGCGCTGGACCTCGGTAGTGGGGCCTTCGTTATCGCCATGCAGCGCGGCAAGGCCGAACAGCACGCCGGGGCGCTGGCTCAGGACCATCTGGACGCCGAATTCGGCATCGTGCCTGCGCACATAGTCCAGATAGGCCTCATGCGTGGAAACGGCACGGGCCGCCGCGTAATGTACTTCCCACGAGAGTTCGAACGGCGCGCGCGTGGCCGCCACCCGATAGTTAACCTCCGGCCTGTAGCCGCCGATGTCGCTGAATTCGGCGAGGTCGTCAGGGTTCGAATCGGTAATCCAGTTGAACGCCGCATGGCGGTCCGCCAGGGCCAGCAGTTGCGCACGGGCCGAGCCGGTGTGGCTGGCCAGGGCCTTGAGCGCGCGGTCCCATCCGTCGTCGTCAAACGGTGCGCGCGAGAAAAGACCCGCCAATTCGCTGATGCGTGCTTCGTATCCGGTGCTGCCCACGACAGCAATCATGAAGCTCCGGAGCGTGCTTCACAAGTTCTGTTATCAAACGAAACTTGCGATCCATTACCATGAACGTGGTATGTTCGCGCCTCCAAACCAGTCCACAACAGACCCGCGACCCGAGGGATCGGCGACAAGCCGTCCTGAACACTTGCCCGAGGCGGCTACGGCAGGCCTCGGGCATTTTCTGTTTAGCGTGTGCGTTCTTTTCGGAGAAGCTGGTTCTTTTGACGATATGTCGGCGTTAACATCCGTCGAAAATGGTCAGGCAGCGGCGCAAATATTGGGGCGATATCGTGCCTCAGGTATCGGCATCTCCGTCCCCGCTGCCACTTCCAGCCAGCCTTCTATGGCGTCGTTGATATTCGCGAGCGCCTGGTCGCTGCTATCGCCATGCGCGGAGCAGGGCTTGAGATCAGGAACCTCCGCGATCCAGCACGCGTCTTTAGCCGACCAGAACAGGTTGATGTGGTAATGCGGCGGCATGATTAGCTCAAATACAAGTTATGGTCGTCGGCAAGCTCAAGAATCTGTGTGACCTGATATTTCTTTATGCTGGGAGCATCGATTTGGATGGGTAAGGGGTGGGGTAGTCTTGGGTGTTTCCAGATCTGATGAGATCCTTTTGTGGAAATGTGCTCAAATCCAAATAATTCGATTAACTTCCGAAATTTTTTCGTAGTCACCCTGTTGCCTCCAAAACCTGATCATCGACTAAATTCATTAGTCTTGGAGGGTTAGAGGCAATATTTTTCAAACGGGAAAGCGTAAATCCCTCCAATTAGACTGATATGCTCAGCAAAATGGTTGAAAATAATGCGGCGAGCGACGTATAAATGTAGGGTTTTGTTCAAAGTTCGACTAAGATGGCATGAAGATACGTGTCAACCTTCATTATTACCATTACCGACCAAATTTCCGCTGCACTTTCCCATATCGCGTCTTGCGCGTGCCCGGCTTGCCCTCGTTGCTGCGGCCGACGATCGGCGCTTTCTTGTGCTCGTCGGGAATGCCGAGTTCGCTGGCTTCCAGCTTCCTGATCTCGTCGCGCAGGCGGCCGGCTTCCTCGAATTCGAGATCGGCGGCGGCATTGCGCATCTTCTGTTCGAGTTCCTCGATGTAGGCCCGCAGATTGTGGCCGACGAGGTTGTTCTCGCCCTCGGCGTCGATGTCGATCAGCACGCCGTCGCGGCTGGCTGTATCTGCGACGATGTCGGCGATGCGGCGCTTGATGGTCTGCGGGGTGATGCCGTGCTCGGCGTTGTATTCTTCCTGCCGGGCGCGGCGCCGGTCGGTTTCGGCTATGGCGCGCTCCATCGATCCGGTCATGCGATCGGCGTAGAGGATCACGCGGCCGTCGACATTGCGCGCGGCGCGGCCGATGGTCTGGATCAGTGAGGTTTCGCTGCGCAGGAAGCCTTCCTTGTCGGCATCGAGGATGCAGACAAGCCCGCACTCGGGAATGTCCAGGCCCTCGCGCAGCAGGTTGATGCCTACCAGCACGTCGTAAACGCCCATGCGAAGATCGCGGATCAGTTCGATGCGCTCCAGCGTCTCGACGTCGCTGTGCATGTAGCGCACCCGCACGCCGGCCTCGTGCATGAATTCGGTCAAGTCCTCGGCCATGCGCTTGGTGAGGGTGGTGACGAGCGTGCGATAACCCTTCTCGGCCACCGCCTTGCACTCGACGATGCAGTCCTGCACCTGATCCTCGACCGGGCGGATTTCCACCGGCGGATCGATCAGGCCGGTCGGGCGGATCACCTGTTCGGCAAAGACGCCGCCCGATTCGTCCATCTCCCAGTGGCCGGGCGTGGCCGAGACAGCGATCGTCTGAGGGCGCATTGCATCCCACTCGTTGAAGCGCAGCGGGCGGTTGTCGATGCAACTCGGCAGGCGGAAGCCGTATTCGGCCAGGGTGATCTTGCGGCGGTGGTCGCCCTTCGACATGGCGCCGATCTGGGGCACGGTCTGGTGGCTTTCGTCCACGAACAGCAGCGCATTGTCCGGCAGGTATTCGAACAAAGTCGGTGGCGGCTCGCCCGGCAGGCGGCCGGTGAGGAAGCGCGAATAGTTCTCGATCCCCGCGCAGCTTCCGGTGGCGGCGATCATCTCCAGGTCGAAATTGGTGCGCTGCTCCAGCCGCTGCGCTTCCAGCAGGCGGCCTTCGGTTTCCAGTTCCTTCAGCCGCTCGGTCAGTTCGAAGCGGATCGCCTCACTGGCCTGCTTCATCGTCGGCCCCGGCGTGACGTAGTGCGAGTTCGCATAGACCCGCACCTTTTCCAGCACCGCGCCCTTCTTGCCGGTGAGCGGATCGAACTCGGCGATCTCCTCGATCTCGTCCCCGAAGAACGAGATGCGCCAGGCCGTGTCCTCAAGGTGAGACGGGAACAGTTCGAGGTTGTCTCCGCGCACGCGGAAGGTGCCGCGCGTGAAGGCGGCATCGTTTCGCTTGTATTGAAGTGCGACGAGCTTGCGGATGATCTCGCGCTGATCCTGCGATTCGCCGGCCTTCAGGTCGAAGATCATGGCCGAATAGGTTTCGACCGAGCCGATGCCGTAGAGGCACGAGACCGAGGCGACGATGATCACGTCGTCGCGCTCCAGCAGCGCGCGCGTGGCCGAATGGCGCATGCGGTCGATCGCCTCGTTCACCGAGCTTTCCTTCTCGATGTAGGTGTCCGACCGGGCGACGTAGGCTTCGGGCTGGTAATAGTCGTAGTAGGAGACGAAGTATTCGACCGCGTTCTCCGGGAAGAAGTCCTTCATCTCGGCATAGAGCTGGGCGGCCAGGATCTTGTTCGGCGCCAGGATCAGCGCGGGGCGCTGCAGTTCCTCGATCACCTTGGCCATGGTGAAGGTCTTGCCGGAGCCGGTGACGCCCAGCAGCACCTGCGTCTTCTCGCCTTCCTCGGCCGTGGAGACGAGGTCGGCGATCGCGGTCGGCTGGTCGCCGTTCGGTTCGTATTCCGATACGACCTTGAACGGCCTGCCCGGCATCGACTTGTCGGGCCGCTGCGGCTTGTGAGGGACGAACGTGCCCGAAGTGTCCGGTTCCTCAAGGCCCCGGCGAATGATCAGTTCTGCCATGGGAGAACATATGGGGTATGTGTCTCGCGCCCGCAATGAGGAAGGCGCCATCCTTTCGCCACGCGCGACTCGCTGGCGGGCGGATGGTGTCGATGATACGTCCTGACGGGACGAGTGCGAAGGAAGGCGGCTAAATGAAGCGATACGTGATCCTGGCCGCAATGGCCCCCGCGATCCTGTTGGCCGGTTGCGGCGCGAAGGACGATGCGAAAGAGCCCGTGGCTGGCGAAAGCAAGTCCCAGGCGGAAATACGACAAGAAGCCGCCAAGCTCGACAAGCCACGGCCCGGCCGGTACACGCAGACCAGCGAAGTGAAGCAGATCGACGTTCCAGGACTGCCGCAGGATTTGGCGGACCAGATGAAGTCGACGCTTCAGAAGTCTCAGGTCAGCGATTTCTGCCTGACTTCCGCCGAAGCCGAAAAGGGCTATCGCGATATGTTCCATGACGTGGGGCAGGGCCGCGAATGTACCTATTCACGCTTCGATGTTGATGGCGGGAAGCTGGATGCCCAAATGGAATGTTCGTCGAAGGAAGGCGGCAAGGCCGTCCTGACGCTGGACGGCATGGTGGCCGAGGATGCCTCGGACATCACCGTGAAGATGGACATGAGCGGAGGGTCGATCGGTGGATCGCCGGCTGCCGGACAGATGAAGATGACGATGCATGTGAAGACCCGGCGCATCGGGGATTGTCAGGGGTAGGGTTCCGTTTTCGCGGAGCCTGGGCCGTAATGGAGTTGAGACGGAAAAGTGAACGGTCAGTCCCCGCGTCAGCTGGACATGATGCGCAGCGCCATCGTGCGCCGCGCAGCGCTGGCGCGCGAGCCTCATCCCGAGGGTGTCCGCAAGCCGTCGCTGCGGCTGTTCTTCGCCGAGCTGGCGTCGCTGCGGCGGGGCGGCAAGAAGCTGCTCGGCATCAAGGCCGCGCTGCATCCCCAGCCGGTGATGTTGCTCCCGGGCTTCGGCGCGCACCCTAACCGGATGAGGCCCATGGCGGAGGCGCTCGCCCAGGCCGGGCACGAAGTCCACGAATGGGGGCTGGGCTTCAACTTCGGCCCCAATCCGCACAATTTCGAATTCCTGATGCGCCGCGTGGGCGCGCTGGCGCGGCGGCATCGCGCGCCCGTCACGCTGGTCGGCTGGAGCCTGGGCGGTCTGTTCGCGAGGGAAATCGCGCGGCGGCAACCCGCCAGCGTCCGCAAGGTGATCACGATGGGCACGCCGTTTTCCGGAGACCCGCGCGCCAATAACGCCTGGCGGGCCTATCAGGTGGTGACGGGGCACTCGGTGGATGCGCCCCCGATCGAGTGCGACTTCGCCGAGAAGCCGCCGGTGCCCACCGTTGCGCTGTGGAGCCCGCGCGACGGTGTGATTCATCCGCGTTCGGCCTGCGGATGGCCTCATGAGCGGGACCGGGCCGTGCCGATCCGCTGCTCGCACCTGGGGTTCGCCAGCGACCCCCGCGTGGTCGCGGAAGTGCTGCGGCAGCTCGATATCGAGGATTGAGCAGGCCTCGAATTTTCAAACGGTTTTTCAGGCCATCACGTCGTCACGGGCCCTGGCTACCGGCGGTTTCGCGCCCAGCGAGCACCCGGCGCTCGCCACGATCATCATGGCAACCGCCAGCCATTGCAGTCCGGTCAGCCGTTCATCCAGCACCAGGAATCCGACGATAGCGCCCAACGCCGGCGCCATGCTGCTGAGCAGGCCGACGATCCGGCTGGAAAGCTGCCCCATCGCCCGCATCTCCAGCATATAGGGCAGGGCGCTCGACAGGATCGCGACGACCAGCCCGAGGCCCAGCGCGTGAAGCGGCAGGCTCGCCGGGGCAGCGGCGAGTCCGAACGGCACGGTGACGATGCAGGCCACGGTCATCCCGATCGCCACGGCGGTCGTGCTGCCGACTTCGCCTGCGCGCTTGCCGCAGAGAATATAGAGTGCCCAGCACGCCGCCGCGCCCAGGGCGAAACCGATTCCGGCAAGGTCGAGCGGTGCTGCGCGTCCCGGCCACGGGATCAGCAGGGCAAGCCCGCCGAGCGCCAGAACGAGCCAGAGGAAATCGCGCAGCGAGCGCGACGTCGCCAGCACCACGCCGAGCGGTCCGCATATCTCGATGGCCACGCCGATGCCGATCGGGATGCGGCGAAAGGCCCAATAGATCATCAGGTTCATGCCGCCCAGCACGAGCCCGTAGAGCAGCAGCCAGCGCCATTGGCGTCCGGTTATCGCGCCTCCCCGCATTGCCCGCCCTCTCCAGGGTCGCGCCCAGGGCCTGGCAATGGCAAGCAGGATCAGGGCCGAGATCGTCGTGCGCAAGGCCGCGACGCCTTCGGGCCCCACGAGAGGAAACAGGCTCTTGGCGAAAGCAGCGCCCAGATTGATCGAAGCCTGGGCGATGACGATGGAGAGGCCGGCAAGAAGCGCGGTGCGGTCGGTCGGCGCGGTCATGCGAGGGCGGTGCCCGTATGGGCACCTTGTGACAAGCCGATAATCGCCAGTTGGGCTGGGTCGTTGGGCTGGGCCGCCGCGCTGGCCTGTCCGGCTCGGAGTGGGCGGGTGACGATCACTGCGCGGGTAGCGTTCCGGGCCGCAGATAGGCGAATATGTGCGCCACGTAGTCGGCCTTCCCAAGATCGACGCCCTGAGCGCGGAGGATGGCGTAAGCGGTCATCAGATGAAAGTAGAACTGCGGCAAGGCCCAGTCCCGAACGTACTGTTCCGCCGTAAGGTCGAACACCATCCCTTGCGGCAGCTCATGAGCGAGCGGGGCGGAGGGGGCGATCTGCCGTACATCCGCCGCCGCCGTTTCGACGAAGGCGATCGTCTCGGCAATCCTTGTCCGCGCATCGGCTATGGAGCCTGGATGCTCACCTGCATTGCGCCCCTCGTCAAGCAGCACGCCTACCGATGTTGGAAGTGGCACGCCCCGCACCCGCGACATCCCCTCCTGGGCTTGCACGCATGCGAAGCGGATCTGGGTGGAAAGCGGAAACATGTCCGGGGCGAGGCGGGCACCGGTAAGCGCTGCTTCCTCTTCACCGAGATCCGAAGCTGCCGCCTTTTCCAGCCAGCCGGACAAGGCCTGCAACATCTGGAGGTATGTCGGGGCGAGAATGTCCGCCAGGTTCATGGTTTTTCCTTCCGCTGCTGCAATCGTTGTTGAGCGGACCTAAGGGCATGGAGCGCGATTGGCTATCGTCCTGATCGGCCTAGCCCGTCGGCGGGCGCCGCCTGTAACTCAGGGCTTCCGCGACATGGATGCGAGAGATCCGTTCGGCCCCCGCCAGGTCGGCTATGGTGCGACTGGTCCTGAGGATGCGCGTATAGCCTCGCGCGGAAAGGCGCATGGTTTCGGCGGCCTGCATCAGCAACGCCCGGCCCGGCTCGTCAGGCGTAGCGTGGGTTTCGAGGAGATCGCCGTCCAGCTCGGCATTGGTGCGCCTGCCGGTGCCTTCCAGCCTGAGCGTCTGGATCTCGCGGGCGCGGGCGACGCGCGCGGCGACTTCGGCGCTCCCTTCCTTGGGCGGCGGCAGCGCGAGATCGACCGCGCGCACCGGATCGACCTCGACATGCAGGTCGATACGATCGAGCAGCGGGCCGGAAACCTTGCCTTGATAGTCGGCGGCGCATTTGGGAACGCGCGAACAGGCCAGCGTCGGGTCGCCAAGATAGCCGCAGCGGCAGGGGTTCATCGCGGCGATCAGCTGGACGCGCGCCGGGTAGGTGACATGGGCATTGGCCCGCGCGACGGTGACTTCGCCGGTCTCCAGCGGCTGCCGCAACGAATCGAGGACCGCCCGCTGAAATTCCGGCAGTTCGTCGAGGAACAGGACGCCGAGATGGGCCATCGAGACTTCGCCGGGTCTAACCTTGAGGCCCCCTCCGGTCAGGGCCGCCATCGATGCGGAATGATGCGGTGCGCGGAAGGGGCGGGCGCGGCTGATCCGGCCTTCTTCGAGGGATCCCGCGACCGATGCGATCATCGAGACTTCCAGCGCTTCGCCCGCGGTCAATTCGGGCAGGATACCCGGCAGGCACGAGGCCAGCAGCGACTTTCCAGCGCCCGGCGGCCCGCTCATCAGCAGGTTGTGCGATCCGGCGGCGGCGATTTCCAGGGCACGACGAGCGACTTCCTGGCCCTTCACCTGCTTCAGGTCGGGCCCGCGCGGCGGCGATTCGGCGCGCCCCAGGGCGGGCGGCGGCAGAATCTGCGTGCCCTTGAGGTGATTGAGCAAACTGATGAGGTTCGGCGTTGCGATCACGGAAATGCCGCTGGCCCAACGGGCCTCGCTGCCTTGCGCCACGGGGCAGATCAGCCCCAGTTCACGCTCGCTGGCGTGGAGTGCCGCGAGCAGAACCCCGGGTGAGGGAATGACCCGGCCGTCCAGAGCCAGCTCGCCCACGGCAACGAAGTCCGCCAGTTGCTCGGCATCGATGATGCCCATCGCGGCCAGCAGGGCTAGCGCGATGGGCAGGTCGTAGTGCGACCCTTCCTTAGGCAGATCGGCCGGAGAAAGGTTTATGGTTATGCGCTTGGGCGGCAACGCCAGACCCATCGCGGTCAGCGCCGCGCTTACGCGCTGGCGGCTTTCACCGACGGCTTTGTCTGGCAGGCCAACCAGTGTGAACCCCGGCATTCCGGGTGCCACCTGGCACTGAACTTCGACTGCCCGCGCTTCCAGCCCCATGTAGGCAACGGTGGAAACGAGAGCGACCACTGGTAAATATTCCTTAAGGCTTTTGCCGGTTTTTGTTAATCTCGTTGTATAACCAATCTTTATCTAAGTATTGACGTTTGTCCATCTGGTTAAAATGTTTTAACCTTAGCTCTATCGACTTGAGTAAGCAGATGGATCGCATCTTGTGGACATGCGCTCGCTTTCCTTGATTTCCGCTGTGGCGATTTCGTTGGTCGCTCTGCCTGCTTTGGCAGACGAAGGCGGGATCTCGTACGAATGGGTCATGGAAGCCGATGGTGGCCCTTCCGAACGCGCGATGGCCGATGCCGGCAACGTGGAACGAGCGGTTTCATGGCAGCATGACGAATGGGCTGAAGCCCGTCAGGGCATGCAGACCCGCACCGATTTCTGGCAGTCCGCTCCGGCACCCATCCCCCGTGGCATCGCGGCCTACGGTCCCTTCCGCGTATTGGATGGCAAGCGAGCCGCGCTTGTCGATGCCACCGATTCGCGAAGCCCGGAGCAATTCGCCGCGCTGTTGCGCGCCTATCCGAATATATCCGAACTCGAGATGATTGAGTGTCCCGGCACAGAGGACGATCTTGCCAACTTGCGCTTGGGGCGGATGATCCACGCTAGGGGGATCACGACCCATGTGCCCGCTGGCGGCTCGGTGCGGTCCGGTGCGGTCGAGCTTTTCCTAGCAGGGCGGCTGCGCTTTGCGGACCCCGGTTCCGAGTTCGCGGTCCACGCCTGGCTTGACGATAGTGGCCGTACGCCCCGGGACTATGCGCCGAATGCCCCGGAAAACCGCCGCTATCTGGATTACTACCAGCAGATGGGCATGGAATCCGGCGAAGCTCGGGCCTTTTACGCGATGACCAACGCGATTCCCTTCGAATCGGCCCGCTGGTTCGGGGCCGAGGAAATGGCGCGTTGGGTCAGGCTGGACAAGGCCTGGACCCGAGGTTCCACCCGCCTCACAGCGTTGCAACGATAACGGACGTTCTTCAGTTTGATCGGTGGCGACCGGTCGCGACATGATCCGCAGGTCGCGCGGGCAGGGGGCCGGCGCCGAATTGCGGGTCGTCGGGATGGAGATGGGGGGCAGAGTGGCGGGAGCGCCCGAGGCGCGCGGCGCTTCGTCGGGGGCATTGCCCGGAATTCAGGTCGCCAGGGGCCTGGCGGCCCTGGCGGTTACGGTGCACCACGCGCTCGAAACGTCCAACGGGGTGCCCGGATCCTTCAGTCCCGACTGGCTGACCACGGCAGGCGCCGCCGGAGTGGACGTCTTCTTCGTCATCAGCGGCTTCATCATGGTGCATACCAGCTTCCGTCAGGACCGCACCCCAAACAGGCCGGGCCCCTCGCCCGTCGGCTTCCTTTGGCGGCGCGCCGTCCGAATCTATCCGCTTTACTGGATGGCCTGCCTGACGATGCTTTCCCTGATGGGTTTGGGGTTCTTCCACGCGCGCGTTCTGTCGGCGGTGGACATCGTTACCGGACTTGCTCTGGTCCCGGGGGGCATCCCATCATCGGCGTGGCCTGGACGCTCGTCTACGAGGTCTACTTCTACCTCGTCTTCGCGGCCTGCCTGACCACGCGATCCCGGAAAGTGACCACGCTGGCGACGGGCGGAGGCATCGTTCTGCTGCTGCTGCTGGCGCAGGCCCTGCCGGAAAGTGCGGTGCAACGCTTCCTGAGCGACCCGATTCCCCTTGAGTTCCTGATGGGAATGACCTTGGCCTGGGTCTATCCCGCCATCAAGACACGGCTCGGGGCCAGATCAGCCGCCACCCTGGCTCTCTTCGGACTGGTGCTGATGCATGTCGCGCCGATGTTCGTTCCGCATGACAACACGCATGGCCTTGATGGACTTGCCCGAGTCGCGACCTGGGGAACGGCGGGGCTGGCGATCGTCGCAGGCCTTCTCCTTCTGCCGCCGACCCACATTCCCATCGCGCGATGGTTTGTGAGCCTCGGCAATGCGTCCTACTCTCTCTACCTGACCCACTTCTTCGTCCTGATGGGCTACGCCTTGGCCTTGAGGGATGATGCGGTGGCGCGGCTTCCGCAATACTGGCTGGTGCCGCCCGTTGTTCTCCTGGCCTGCCTGATCGGTGGCGTTACCCATCTCATGGTCGAGCGACCCCTGCTTCAAGGCGGTCAGCGACTGACCCTGCGTATCCGCAATCCGCCGAAAATCCGAAGCGGCAACGACGAAGCCCTAGCATGATCACTTATGCTCATGGATTACGGGAACAGCGCGCGCAGCCAGTTGCGGCGCTGCCTCGGTCGTTGGGCGCCGCTGACCTGCAACAGGTGATTCGCCAGAACGGCCGCCTGGCTACGGGTAAGAAAAAGGCGCAAGTCTTCGGGCTCGTCCCCCGCGTCCCAGCCGTCCTTCCCGAAGGTCTGGAGTTCCAGCATGATGTTGGGCCCAAGGTCGCGCGAGGACCATCCCACCAGTACGCCGATACCGTCTTCCTTGGTCATCGTACCTTCGCATCCGCCGCCGAAATACGGCACTTTGCGGCAAGGCTAGCACGGCTGGCAGGAATCTGGCTGTCGCGGTCGGGTGTATCGCGATGGGCATTGGAGGTATATGCCGGCATGGCTGGAGCAGCCCGATCGAGCGCACGTTCGAATGGGCCGAATTCCCGTCTTTGGCGAGCGTCGGAATGTGGCTTTGCCTTGACTCACTCGCGCCGGTCCAGTAACGGCGCGCTTCTGTTTTGCGGTCGACCTTCTTGGGCGGCCCTTTTTGTTCGGGCCTTTCGGGGCCGCATTTGAATTTCGAGGACCGTCATGAAGCGCACTTTCCAGCCCAGCCGCCTTGTTCGCGCCCGCCGTCACGGCTTCCGCGCCCGTACGGCGACTGTCGGTGGCCGCAAGGTGCTTCGTGCGCGCCGCGCCCGCGGCCGTTCGAAGCTTTCGGCCTAAGTCTTTTCGGCCCGAGCTTTCAAGCTCAGGGCCGGAACGCGGCAGGCGGCCCGTGCCGCCATCCGAGTTCCCGTATCTCGGGGCTTCGGGTGGCGGCACGGGCCGCAGCCGTTTGAGATGCTGCCGTTCCCGGACCTGCCCTGATTGCAGTCTGATCGGCCGATCCTATCTCTGACGCGATGACCATCAGCCCCTACTCCACGATGACGAAACGGGCCGACTTCGTTGCGGCCAATGCCGGCCTGCGAGTCGCGCGGCCGGGTTTCGTGCTGCTTGCCAAGGCGAACGGCGGGCAGGGCATGCGCGTCGGCATTACCGTCACCAAGAAGATCGGCAATGCCGTGGTGCGCAACCGCATGAAGCGGCGCTTTCGGGCGCTGCTGCGCGAGATGCTGCCGGAACATGGCCTTGCCGACACCGATCATGTCCTGATCGGCCGTGAGAACGGCGTCGAGCGCGATTTTGCCTTGTTGCGCGATGAGTTGCTGGCCGCGCTCGGTCGCGCCCAGGCCGGCAAGGGCGATCCGCCGCGCAGCCATCGCGGGCGCAAGCGTGGGCCCGGCGGCAAAGGCGGTCCTGGCGGAAGCGGCGCACCGAAAGCGGCAAGGCCGTGAAGCAGGTCGTGTCGTGAAGAAGGCCCTGGCCTTGTTGATCTCGCTGCCGGGGCTCATGCTGATCGTCGTGGCGCGGGCCTGGCAGCTTGGGCCTTCGCGGATCATGCCGCCGACCTGCCGCTATGCGCCATCCTGCTCGCAGTACGCCATCCTGGCGGTCCGCAAGCATGGTGCGATTAAGGGTGGCTGGCTGGCGTTCAAGCGTATATTGCGCTGCCAACCTTGGGGTGGGCACGGCTACGACCCGGTTCCCGATTGAACGAAAATGAGGGCAGCCAAGTCGCTGCCACTGACGCGAATACGACAGGAAAAAGCCTTCGTGGATAAGCAGCGCAACATAATCCTGGCGGTCCTCCTGACCGCGCTCGTGCTCTTCGGCTGGGAAGCCGGGGTCGGGTATTTCTACCCCCAGGCCAACAAGCCGCAACCGGTCGAACAGACCGCGCCGGCTTCGGCGGGCAAGCCCACCCGCGAGGGCGGCCTGCGTGATGCCGCCGACCTGGCGCTGGAGCAGAAGGATCTCAAGACCGCGCTTGCCGCTCCCGGCCGCTTGCCGATCGAGGCACCCGGCGTCTCCGGCTCGATCAACCTGACCGGCGCGCTGCTCGACGATCTCGTGCTGAACCGTCACCGCGAAACGGTGGAGAAGGACTCCGGCCCGGTTCGCATGTTCTCGCCCTCGGGCACGCCGGCGCAGCACTACGCCCAGTTCGGCTGGGTGGGCGAAGGCATCGCCGCGCCGACCGCCCAGACCGTGTGGACCGCGCCGCAGGGCGCCAAGCTTACGCCTTCCACCCCGGTCGTGCTGACCTGGGACAACGGCCAGGGCCAGCTCTTCTCGATCACCCTCAAGGTGGACGACAACTACCTGATCACCGCCGACCAGCAGATCCAGAACCGTGGCACCGGCGCCGTGGCGGTCCAGCCCTTCGCGCTGGTCAACCGCACCGACCGCACCGCCGCCGCCTATGCCTGGACGCTTCGCACCGGCGGTATCGGTGCTTTCGACGGTTCGGTCACGTTCGGCCCCAAGTACGAAGCCCTGGCCAAGGACGGCACTTCGCCGCAGCCGGGCAATGCCGACTGGATCGGCTTCACCGACGTCTACTGGATGTCGGCGGTCGTGCCGGTCAATGCCAAGGCCCAGGGCACCTTCCGCTCGCAGGGCAACGGCATCTTCCGCGCCGACCTGGTCTACGACAAGGCCGTGATCCAGCCGGGCCAGGCGCTTACCCGCCAGACCAAGCTGTTCGCCGGCGCCAAGGAGCACAAGGTGCTCGACGCCTATGAAGCGCAGGGCATCGCCAATTTCGGCCTCGCCATCGACTGGGGCTGGTTCCGCTGGTTCGAGAAGCCGATCTTCTGGCTGCTCACCAAGCTGTTCAGCCTGGTCGGCAACTTCGGCGTCGCCATCATCCTGCTGACCGTGATCGTGCGCGGCATCATGTTCCCCATCGCCCAGCGCCAGTTCGCCTCGATGGCCGCGATGCGTGCGATCCAGCCGAAGATGAAGGCGCTTCAGGAGCGCTACAAGGACGACAAGCAGAAGCAGCAGCTTGAGATCATGGCGCTGTACAAGCAGGAGAAGGTAAACCCGCTTGCTGGCTGCCTGCCCATGTTCCTGCAGATCCCGGTGTTCTTCGCGCTCTACAAGGTGCTGATGCTGGCGATCGAGATGCGCCACCAGCCCTTCGTGCTCTGGATCCGCGATCTTTCCGCGCCCGATCCGCTGCACATTCTGAACCTGTTCGGGCTCCTGCCCTTCGATCCGCCCAGCTTCCTGGCGATCGGCGTGCTGGCGCTCCTGCTCGGCGTGACGATGTACTTCCAGTTCAAGCTGAACCCGGCCCAGATGGACCCGGCCCAGCAGCAGGTCTTCGCCCTGATGCCGTGGTTCATGATGTTCATCATGGCGCCCTTCGCTTCGGGCCTGCTGGTCTACTGGATCACCTCGAACATCCTGACCATCGCGCAGCAGCAATTCCTCTACAGCCGCCACCCGCAGCTGAAGGCCCAGGCCGAGAAGGATGCGCAGGACAAGGCGCGCGCCGCCGAACGCAAGGCCTGAGACTGACATGGAAGAACAAGAACAGGCAGAACTGATCGAGCAGGCGCGCAAGCTCTTTTCGGGACCGGTGACGTTCCTGAAGAGCGCGCCCGCGCTCAAGTTCCTGCCCGATCCCGACGCGCCTGAAATCGCGTTCTGCGGACGATCGAACGTCGGCAAGTCGTCGCTGCTCAATGCGCTTACGGGTCGCAAGTCGATCGCGCGCACTTCGGTGACGCCGGGGCGCACGCAGGAGCTGAACTTCTTCGAAGTGGGCGAACCGATGCAGTTCCGCCTGGTCGACATGCCGGGCTACGGCTTCGCCAAGGCGCCGCCCAAGGTCGTCGAGACCTGGCGCCGCCTGGTGCGCGATTACCTGCGCGGCCGCGTGGTGCTCAAGCGCACGCTGCTGCTGGTCGATTCGCGCCATGGCGTGAAGGACGTCGACGCAGAGATGATGAAGATGCTGGATGAGGCCGCTGTCGGCTACCGCATCGTCCTCACCAAGGCAGACAAGATCAAGGCGAGCGAGCTGGAAAAGGTTCACGCCGAAACGATTGCCGAAGCGCGCAAGCATCCGGCCGCCTTCCCGGAAGTGCACATCACCTCGTCCGAGAAGGGACTGGGCATCGCCGAGCTGCGCGCAGCGGTATTCGCTGATTCGCAGATCTGATCGGGTTTGCCGGAAAGCCAGTGGGGCTGGTTGTTTTGCACCAGTCCCGCCGGTTTTCGGGGGAGCCTGAGGCCGCGCCACCGCTGCCGCATCATCCGCTTTCTCCATAAAATCCGTAGCTTGCGGCTGAAACTGCGTGGTCATCGCCGGCGCTCCCGACCAACCACCGGAAAACTCCCTTTGTGACGATTGCGTGACGGCGCGGGTTCCCCTAGAGGCGCTCGGTCGCGTCAATGAGAAGAAGGAGTCTCGCCATGCGCCAGATTGCCGTTCTTCCCTATCGCGCCACCGGACCCGCGGTCGATGCGCCGATCCAGATCCTTCTGATCACCTCGCGCCAGTCGCGGCGCTGGGTGATTCCCAAGGGCGGGTTGATGAAGGGGCTTCCCCCGCACGCGGCGGCCGCCGTCGAAGCGGAAGAGGAAGCGGGCGTTCGCGGGGCGGCCTGCCCGATTCCCCTCGGTTCCTACCGTTATCGCAAGACCCGTGCTTCGGGTGCATCGGTCTGGGCGGATGTGGATGTATTCCCCTTCGCCGTCACCGAGGAGCTTGACTCCTGGGACGAACAGCATCAGCGCGAACGCCGCTGGTTCTCGATGGCGGAGGCCGCTAAGGCGGTCGACGAAGAGGACCTTCGCGCGCTGATCCGTTCGTTCGGCGCGCGCGAGTTTCGCGCCGCCGCCAGTCCCGCCCGCCTGATCGGCGTGGTGGCTGATCGGATGGCCGACAAGACAGGGATCAATACAATGTTTGCCTGGTTCCAGAAGTTGCTGCCGCAGCAGGGCGACTTCTTTGAGTTGTTCGAGCGGCAAGCCGCCACCCTGGTGGCCGGCGCCGACGCTCTCGCCCGTCTGGCGCAGGGCGGCCCCGGCCGCGCGCAGCACATCCGCGAAGTGGGTGAGCGCGAGCATGACGCCGACGACATTACCCGCGAAGTGCTCCAGACGGTGCGCCGCACCTTCCTGACGCCGTTCGACCGCTCCTCGATCACCAGCCTCATCACCACGATGGACGATGCCATCGACGAGATGCAGCAGGTGGCCAACGCGGTGAACCTCTACGAGGTCGCCGAGTTCGAGCCCGAGATGATCGACATGGCGGCGATCATCGTCGACGCCGCGCGCCTCACGGCGGAGATCATGCCGCTCCTGCGCAAGATTGCCGACAACGGCCATCGCCTGCACGAACTGACCGAGCGCCTCGTGCGCATGGAAGGCCATGCGGACGAGATACACGCCGCCGGCCTCAAGCGCGTGTTCAAGGCGGATGCAGGGGGCGATGCGCTGCACTTCATCGTTCGCCAGGAGATGTTCCGGCGCCTCGAACGCGTGGTCGATCGCTTCGAGGACATCGCGAACGAGATCGACGGTCTCGTGATCGACCACGCCTGACCGGCGGCCTTTCACCATGGAACATACGCTCGCCCTGCCGCTGTTGTTCGGCCTTGTCGCGCTGGCGCTCGCCTTCGACTTCCTCAACGGCCTTCACGACGCCGCCAACGCCATCGCCACCGTGGTGGCGACGCGCCTGCTTTCGCCGGTCGTCGCCGTGCTGTTCGCCGCCTTCGGCAACTTCGCGGCCTACTGGATCATGGGCCTCCACGTCGCCGAGACGGTGGGCAAGGGCATCATCGACAAGGATGCGGTTACGCCCGCCGTCGTGTTCGGTGCCTTGGTGGGCGCCATGTTCTGGAACGTGCTCACCTGGATCAAGGGCATTCCCTCATCCTCCAGCCATGCCCTGATCGGCGGGTTGCTGGGGGCGGGAATCGCCGCTGCCGGACCGGGCGTGGTCGAATCGGAAGGCACCGTAAAGACGGTGATCGCCATCGTGGCGTCCCCGGTGCTTGGCTTCATGATCGCCATGTTGATGATGCTGCTGACCTCGTGGGTGTTCAGGGGCACGACGCCGCGCGCCTCGAACGGCATCTTCAAGACGCTGCACCTGTTCTCGTCGGCTGCCTATTCGATCAGCCACGGCGGTAACGATGCCCAGAAGACGATGGGCATCATCGCGGTGCTGCTCTATTCCACCGGCCATCTCCAGGGCGGTTTCCACGTTCCCGAATGGGTGGTGATCTCGTGCTACGCCGCGATCTCGATCGGCACGCTCTCGGGCGGGTGGAAGATCATCAAGACCATGGGGTCCAAGCTCACCAAGCTGAACCATCACTCGGGCTTCTGCGCCTCCACCGCAGGCTCGATCGTGGTTTTCGGTGCCAGCGCCATGGGCATTCCGGTATCCACTACCCATGCTATCACCGGGGCCGTAGTCGGCACCGGTGCCGCACGCCGGGCGAGCGCGGTGCGCTGGTCGGTGGCGAGCCGGGTGATCGTCGCCTGGTTCGTGACGATCCCGGCGAGTGCTATCGTCGGCGCGCTGTTCTTCTATCTGACGCGATTGTTCTAAAGGCGAGAGAGGAGTCTTGGGGGATGATCCCCCAGACCCTCGGAATGTCGACCTTGCGCGCCGTTATGCGTCCTGCGCACATTGCGGCGCGGGGGGCATGCTCCGCTGCCTTCTGCGACATCTTGCGACTTCGTTCATCCTCGACTTTGCCAGGCTGAACCGATAGGCCCGATACTTGGCATACGGGGAAATGCGCAGTGAAGCTCATCATCGGCAACAAGAACTACTCGAGCTGGTCGCTGCGCGGTTGGCTGGCCTGCAAGCAGTCGGGCCTGGCCTTCGAGGAGATCACCGTTCCGCTGTTCGGGGACGACTGGGAAGCCAAGCGCAGTTCCGAAGACCTGGCGCCGAGCCACGGCAAAGTGCCGATCCTGTGGGACGACGAGGCGGTCGTCTGGGACAGTCTGGCGATCATCGAATATCTCGCGGACAAGGTGGGGCGCGATCGGTTCTGGCCGAAAGACGATGCGGCGCGGGCCATGGCGCGATCGATGGTGGCGGAAATGCACTCCAGCTACATGCCCTTGCGCCGGGCCTGCCCGATGAACATCCGCAATCGCGTGCAGGGGGTCTCGCTGGGCGAAGACGTGCGCGCGGACATCGTGCGCATTCTCACGCTCTGGGCCGAAGCCCGTGCCCGGTTCGGCAAGGGCGGGCCGTTCCTGTTCGGCACCTTCGGCGCGGCGGACGTGATCTACGCTCCGGTCGTCAGCCGTTTCCTGACTTACGGTATCGGCGTCCCCGGCTTTGCGCAGGCCTATATGCAGGCCGTGTGGGAGCACGAGTGGATGCAGCAGTGGATCAACGCCGCCGAGGCGGAGGACTGGGTGATCGAGCAGTACGAAACGCCGATCGAGTAAGGGCGATCACCGCAGTCGTTCGGTGGGATAGGGCCTGCCGTCCTTGTGGAAGTAGCCATCGGCATCGAACTGCATGTCGATGTCCGGGTAGGCGCCCGATCCGTCCTTATTGCCGGTGCTGACGGCCACGAACACGCAGTCGGCATCGCTTTCGTTGATGAGGTGATGCCCGTCCTCCACGCCCTTGGGCCAGGCGCAGACGTCTCCGGCGCGGACCAGTGTGCGGCCGCCGTCTTCCACCAGCACGGCCTCGCCCGAGATCATGATCAGAAGTTCGTCCTCGTCCCGATGCCAGTGCCGCTGGCTGGACCAGGCGCCGGGCTTCAGCACGACATGGCTGGCACCCATTTCGGTGAGCCCGCCCGCCGGCGCCAGGCGACGCCACCACCGGCCCTCCACGGCGGCGTCGAAGGGCTCCGGATAGCCGGTGCGGTTGGATTGCGGTAGGGCTTCGATATCCAGTCTGGGCATGGCCCACTCCCTTGCCAGCTCATGTTCCTGCCTGTGCTTGCGCTATGGTCTTGGGCGCGGTCCTGTGCAATGGCCCGCGTCATGACCCAGACCGTCCTTGCCCTAGCCGAAGCCCTGCTGGCCTGCCCCAGCGTCACCCCCGCCACCGGCGCGGTGTTCGATTGCCTGGAAAGCCAGCTGACCCCATTCGGCTTCGCGGTCCATCGCTTCCTCGCGGGCGAGGCTCCGGACGGCCCGGTCGAGAACCTCTTCGCGATCCGCAAGGGCCCGGAAGGCTCGCGCCATTTCGCCTTCGCCGGGCACCTAGACGTCGTGCCGCCGGGCGAGGGCTGGACCAGCGCCCCCTTCGCGCCGGAAGTGCGCGGAGAGCTGCTTTACGGCCGGGGCGCGGTGGACATGAAGGGCTCGATCGCCGCCATGGTCGCCGCCGCCGCGCAGATCCCGGCGGAAGCGGGCACGATCAGCTTCATCATCACTGGCGACGAGGAAGGCCCGGCGCGCTTCGGTACGCTCGCACTGATCGACCACATGCGCGCGATGGGCCAGATTCCCGACCTCTGCCTGGTGGGAGAGCCGACCTCGGTCCACCGCCTGGGAGACATGATGAAGATCGGCCGCCGCGGCTCGGTCAACATCTGGCTCGAAGTGGAAGGCGTGCAGGGCCACGTCGCCTATCCCCATCTGGCCGACAATCCGATCCCCAAGCTGGTGGCGATGCTCGCCGAACTCGATGCCCTGGTGCTCGACGAGGGCACGGACTGGTTCCAGGCCAGCAACCTCGAAGTGACCGACCTCACCGTGGGCAACCCCGCGACCAACGTGATCCCGACCAAGGCCTCGGCCCGCATCTCGATCCGTTTCAACGACCTTCACACCGGCGAGAGCCTGTCGCGCCGCGTCACCGAAATCGCCGAGCGTCACGGCGGCACGGCGCGCCCGGTGATTTCCGGAGAGGCGTTCCTCACCGAGCCGGGCGCGTTCTCATCGATGCTGGCGGAAGCGATCCGGGCGGAAACCGGCGTGGAGCCGGAGCTTTCCACCAGCGGGGGCACTTCGGACGCGCGTTTCCTGAAAGACCTGTCGCCGGTGATCGAATTCGGTTTGTCGAACGCGACCATGCACAAGCGCGACGAGGCCGTGGCGATTCCCGATCTCGATGTGCTGGTTCGCATCTATCGCCGCGTGACCGAGGCGGCGCTGGCGCAAAGCTAACAGTATCCCGAAACTGACGGAAACCGCGTCCGGCAGCGTTGACCGCACGGGTCACGCTGTTAGTCTTCCCGGCAATTTTATTGCGAGGTGGGAATGGGCAGGCGCCTGACGCTCTATATCATTATCGGCATGGTGCTCGGCATCTTCGTGGGCTGGGTGCTTCATGCCGCCTTCCCCGCCGAAGACCCGCGCCTGGTGCAGTGGGCCGATTACTTCAAGCTGCTGCCCGACGTCTTCCTCAAGCTGATCAAGATGATCATCGCGCCGCTGGTCTTCGCGACGATCGTCACCGGCATATCCGGCATGGGCGACAGCGCCGCGCTGGGCCGGATCGGCGGCAAGGCGCTGGGCTGGTTCATCTCGGCCAGCCTGATCTCGCTCGGGCTCGGCCTGGTGCTGGTGAACCTGTTCAAGCCGGGCGTCGGCGTCGGGCTCACCACCGGTTCGGACCTGGGCAAGCTGGAAATGGGTGAACTGACCTTGCGTCACTTCATCCTGGAGATCTTCCCGAGCAGCGCCGTCGACGCGATGGCCGAAAACAACATCCTGCAGATCCTGGTGTTCTCGCTTTTCGTCGGAGTCGGCCTGACCGCCATCGGCGAGAAGGGCGCGATCATCGTCAAGGTGAGCGAGGCGCTGTCGGAGCTGATGCTGCAAGTGACCGACTACGTCATGCGCTTCGCGCCGTTCGCGGTGTTCGGCGCGCTTGCCAGCGTGATCGCCACGCAGGGGCTTGGCATCATCGTGACTTACGGCGTGCTGGTCAGCGAGTTCTACTTCGCGATGCTGCTGCTCTGGGTGCTGCTGTTCCTGATCGGCGGGATATTCCTGCGCGGACGGATCGTTACCCTGTTCCGCTACATCCGCGAGCCGCTGCTGCTCTCGTTCTCCACCGCATCGTCGGAAGCGAGCCTGCCCAAGCTGTTCGAGCAGCTCGACCGCTTCGGCGTGCCGCGCCGCATCTCGGGCTTCATCCTGCCGCTGGGCTACAGCTTCAATCTTGACGGCTCGATGATCTACATGAGCTTCGCGTCGATCTTCATTGCCCAGGCCTATGGCATCCACGTTCCGATCGGCACGCAGATCCTGATGCTGCTGACGCTGATGGTCAGTTCCAAGGGCATCGCCGGGGTGCCGCGCGCCAGCCTGGTGGTGATCGCGGCCACGCTGACGCAGTTCGGCCTGCCGGTGGAAGGCATAGCGCTCCTGCTGGGCATCGATACCTTCCTCGACATGGGCCGCTCGGCGACCAATGTGGTCGGCAATGCGGTGGCGACGGCGGTGATCACCCGCAGCGAGGGCATGCTCCAGCCGCTTGTCGATCCGGATGAGGAGATGCCGCATGCGCCGACGCGGACGTCGTCGGAAGGGCGGCGCGGGTTGAATATCGATCCCGAGCAGTACGAGAGTTGAAGAGAAAGGGCAGGGGAGCATAGCCCCCCTGCGTTCCGAGGGTCTGGGGGATCATCCCCCAGGACTTATCTCTTCTTCTATTGGCTCAACTTGACCGGCGTGAACGGCGCCAGCCCGCACCCGGCTCCTCGCTGGAACCCATTCCCGACGCGATTGAGCGGATAGATGATATCCTGCCGGCAAAGCTGTGACAGCGAGGTCGCGTAAGTGAAGCTGTCCGCTGCCCTCAACCCCGGACAGCGGTTCGGCAGAGTTACTCGCCAGACCCGGTTTCCGGCGCCGCCGATGAAATCGATGGTCCAGTCGTCGCGGATGCGGGTGCTGGAGAACTGCGCGAGCGGCAGGCAGTTCTGCGCGGGGCCGATGGCCTCTGCGGCGGGGCTGACCGGCGGCGGCGGCTTGGCTTCCTGCTGGGAGCAGGCGGCTAATAGAAGCGGTGCGCTGGCAAAGACGAGGCGACTGCGGAACATGGCACATCCTCCCGTTCAGGCAGCCTTGCGAGCGGCTCCCTTCGCCAGAACCTTGTCCTTGTAGTCGCACAAGTCAACGACCGGGCAGCGCCAGCATTCGGGCGTGCGGGCCTTGCAGATGTAGCGTCCGTGCAGGATCATCCAGTGGTGCGATCCCACGCGGAAGGGTTGGGGCACGCGCTTTTCAAGCTGCTTCTCGACCGCCAGCGGGGTCTTTCCCTTGGCGATGCCGGTGCGGTTGCCGACGCGGAAGATATGGGTGTCCACCGCGAAGGTCTCTGCCCCGAAGGCGCAGTTCATGACGACGTTGGCGGTCTTGCGGCCGACGCCCGGCAGTTCGACCAGCGCATCGCGGTCTTCCGGCACTTCGCCGCCGTAGCGATCGACGAGGATCTGCGAGAGCGCGATGACATTCTTCGCCTTGCCGTTGAACAGGCCGATGGTCTTGATGTGCTCCTTCAGCCCGTCTTCGCCCAGTTCGACCATCTGCGCCGGCGTCTTCACTTCGCGGAACAGCGCCCGCGTGGCCTTGTTGACGCCCACGTCCGTGGACTGCGCGGAGAGGACCACCGCGACCAGAAGCTGGTAGTTGTTGCCGAATTCCAGTTCGGTCTCGGGCGAGGGGTTAAGCTCGGCGAGACGGCGGAAGAATTCGAAAATCTCGGCCTTGTTCAAAGGTCCAGAACCTCGGGCATGGTGTAGCGGCCGGCGTGCTTGTGCGTGAGCCATTGCGCCGCCTTGACCGCTCCACGCGCGAAGATCGTGCGGTTCTCGGCAAGGTGGGAGAACGAGAGGCGCTCGCTGTCGCCCAGGAAGTGCACGGTATGGTCCCCCGCCACGGTGCCGCCGCGCAGGGCCGCGAAGCCGATGGTGCCTGCCTCGCGCTTGCCGGTAATGCCGTCGCGGCCGCGCACGGCGGTTTCGGCCAGGCTGACTTCGCGGCCCTTGGCAGCGGCGTCGCCCAGCAGCAGCGCGGTGCCGGAGGGGGCATCGACCTTCATGCGGTGGTGGGTCTCGACGATCTCGATGTCCCAGTCTTCGCCAAGGCGGCTTGCAGCCTCGCGCACGAGGTGGGCCAGCAGGGTGACGCCGAGCGAGGTATTGCCGGTCTGGAGCACGGGAATGTGCTGCGCCGCCGAATCGATCAGCCAGTGATGGCGTTCCTCGAGGCCGGTGGTGCCGACGACGATCGGAATGCCCGCGTCCACCGCAGCATCCAGGTTGGCTTCGAGCGCGGTAGGGGTGGAGAAGTCGATCAGCACGTCCGAATGGGCGGCCAGCCCGCCGATGTCGCCGTCGCGGCCGACGCCGCCGGACAGTTCTTCGCCGGCAGCCGCAATGGCCTGCGCGATCGCCTGTCCCATGCGCCCAGCGCTGCCGATAATTCCGATTCGTGCCACTTGCCGTCTCCGTTGAAGGCTGGTCTCATGGCCGGGATGAAGGACATCCGCAACATCGTCATCCTCACCGGCGCGGGCGTAAGCGCCGAAAGCGGCATCGATACCTTTCGCGGGGGCGGCGGCCTGTGGGAGCAGCACCGCGTAGAGGATGTGGCCACGCCGGAAGCTTTCGCGCGCGATCCCGATCTGGTCCTGCGCTTCTACGACATGCGGCGCGAGGCGATCCAGACCAAGGCGCCCAACGCCGCTCATCTGGCGCTGGCGAGTCTGGACCGCGAGTGGCCGGGCGAATTGCTGATCGTCACCCAGAACGTGGACGATCTGCATGAGAGGGCAGGGGCCCAAATCGGTTTGAACGAGACGCGCGTGCTCCATATGCATGGCGAACACCTCAATGCCTGGTGCATGGCCTGCGATGAACGCTCGCGCTGGACGGGATCGCTGATCGACCGCCCGGCTTGCCCCGAGTGCGGCGAGGCGGCTTTGCGGCCCGACATCGTCTGGTTCGGTGAAATGCCTTACCGCATGGACGAGATTTTCGAGGCACTCGAACGCGCGGACCTGTTCGTTTCCATCGGCACTTCGGGCGCGGTCTATCCGGCGGCGGGCTTCGTGCGCAATGCGCGGGAGTTCGGAGCGCAGACCCTGGAACTGAATCTCGAGCCCTCGCAAGGCACGCATTGGTTCGACGAGGCGCGCCATGGTGCCGCGACCGAACTGGTAGCGGCCTGGGTGGATGAGGTGCTGGACAGATGAGACATCAGGGAAGCTGCCACTGCGGCGCGGTCACGCTGGAACTGGCCGAAGAGCCGCGCGAGGTCTGCGACTGCAACTGCTCGGTCTGCCACCGGCTGGGGACATTGTGGTCCTATCACCGTCCGGCGACGGTGCGGATCACCGGCGCGCTTGCGGGATACCAGACGGGCGACAAAGTCCTGACGTTCTGGCACTGCCCCCAGTGCGGCTGTACCACGCACTGGAGCCCGGTCGACCCGACGCAGGACCGCATGGGCGTGAACATGCGCCTGTTCGCGCCCGAACTGCTCGCCGGGCTACGGGTCTATACCTATGATGGCAGAGCGGCCTGAACGGGCGTCTTGACGCCGCAGGCGCGGCAGCCGGGATCCTTGGCGATCCGGAGCGGTCGCATCGACGGCGCCAGGCCGTCGATCAGGTGAAGCGTACCGTATTGCGGCGCGCCCAGCGCGGCCTTGCCGTCCAGCAGCACGCGCATCGCATGCATGGCCGCGAACGTGCCGACCATGCCGACCATCGCCCCCAGCACCCCGTCCGCCGCGCAAGTATCGCAGTCCTGCGCGTCGAAGGCATCGCCCACGAAGCAGCGGTAGCAGGCCTGATTCGGGAGGTGTCCGGCAAAGTTGGCGACCTGGCCCTGGAAGCGGCCAACTGCCGCAGACGTGAGGGGAATGCCGAGTTCTACACAGCTATCCGACACCAGTAGCCGAGTCGCGAAGTTGTCACACCCGTCCAGTACCACGCTTGCGCCGGAGAGAATCCTTGCTGCGTTGTCACCCCCGAGACGCGTAACGCATGGCAAGATCTCAAGGCCAAGATCAAAGCGCCGCACCCATTCGGCCGCCGCTTCCGCCTTGGGCTTGCCGATATCCGATGGCGAATAAATCGTCTGGCGTTGCAGATTGCTGACGTCCACCGTGTCGTCATCGATCAGCGTCAGCCGTCCTATGCCGGCTGCGGCGAGATATTGAAGGGCAGGACTGCCTATCCCGCCGCAGCCGACAAGCACCACATGCGCATCGGCCAGGGCCACTTGCCCGGCGCCGCCCACTTCCGGCAGCACGATATGACGCGCGAAGCGCTGGAGTCGTTCCGGCGAAAGAGTCATTCCTGGCCGGTGTCCCCGACAGCATCGGCGGCTTCCGGCTCGGGCAGGCGCTCCTTGCGGAAGCCGTGCATGCCGAACCACCACTGGGTGGCGATCACCGCGCCCTTGGCGGGCTGGAGCATGCCGATCATCATCGCCACGGCCAGCGGCACGAGGATCGCGAACATGGCGGCAACGCCCAAGTGAAAGTCCTTGGACAAGGCGATGATCAGCGGCGCCATCAGGTGCCCGGTCACGATCATGGCGATATAGGCCGGGAAATCGTCCGCCCGCTGGGGGGTCAGGTCGAGGGTGCAGACCGGGCAGCGTTCGAGCGGCTTCAGCCACTTGCGGAACAGGCGGCCTTCGCCGCAGCGCGGGCAGCGGCAGCGTATGCCGCGCAGGATGGCTTGCGAATAGGCTGCGGGAAGGGTGGGACTCATGATCCCGACCTACAGCATCGGAGCATGGCCGGGCAAGCGGCAGGCGGAGCGGCGGGATCGCCTTGGCGGTGCGATGGCCGGGGCGCGCTATTCGTCCCGCGATATCTGCACCCGGTTGCGACCGCCGTTCTTGGCGGCATAGAGCGCGCTGTCGGCATTGCGGGTGGCATTCTCCAGATGGGTGTAGCTGCGCACGGGGGCAAGGCCGCAGGAAAAGGTCACCGGCCATTCGTCGCCGCGCAGACTGGGATCGAGGGCGATGCTGGCGCGCAGCCGCTCCATCACCATGCGGGCTTCCTCCAGCAGCGTGTCCGGGAACAGGATCGCGAATTCCTCTCCGCCCCAGCGCGCGACCACGTCCGATCGGCGTACGCCGTGCTCCAGCCGCAGCGCCACCTCGCGCAGCAGCGCGTCGCCGGTGGCGTGGCCGAACCGGTCGTTGATGGCCTTGAAGCGGTCGATATCGACCATGGCGAAGACGGCGTTCTGTCCGCTGCCCAGCAGGCGGCGCGCCGAATCGAGAAAGCCGCGCCGGTTGCGCAGGCCGGTCAGTTCGTCGCGCTCGGAAGCCTCGATCAGCCGCTCTATGCGGGCAGCCGATTCGTTGGCGGCTACCGCAACGCCGTGAAGCAGGCGCCCCACCAGATCCTCGTTGCCGATCGGCACCATGCCCACCCGCTCTCCGGCCTGGACCGAGCGCAGCATCTGCGTTGCGGTGGTGATCGGGCTTAGCAAGGCGTGGATGGCAGCGAGGCCCAGCACGGTGCCGAGCAGGGTCGCGGCCAGCAGGATCAGCAGCATGTTGGAATCCCACTGTCCGGTCATGCCCTGATAGGCGATGCAGGCGATCAGCGGAACATGCACCGCGCCGAAGCAGACAAGCAGCAGGCGCCATTCATAACGGCGAGGAAACAGGAAGGTCGTGGCCTGATAGAAGCGCATCGGGGAGCCTCATCGGTCGGGCAAACAGCGCCCGGTCGCAGGGAGACTACAACACTCCGCTTATCCAGTGGTTAAAATTTTGCGTCTGGGGGGGGCTTAGCTGAGCTTGCACCGGAAAAGATGCACGCTGCGTACAATTACGCCGGGTATCGGCGGTGAGGGCCGCGACGTTACTTGCCGTGGGCCGCCCGTAACATCGGCGCGGCCCACGGCAATGAAAGCGGTTCTCAGGATTCCAGCTGGCGCAGGAGCGAGCGGACGTCGCCGTCCATGTCGGCATCGCGGCTGCGCAGTTCCTCGATGAGGCGGACCGCGTGAATCACGGTCGAGTGGTCGCGTCCGCCGAACTTGCGGCCGATTTCCGGATAGGAGCGCGGCGTCAGCACTTTGGCGAGGTACATGGCCACCTGGCGCGGGCGCACGACGGCGCGGGCGCGACGCTTGGAGCTCATCTCGGTCCGGTCGATCCGGTAGAACTGGCAGACCGTGCGCTGGATCTCGTCGATGGTGATGCGGCGGCGGTTGGCCGAGAGGATGTCGGTAAGCTGTTCCTCGGCCAGCTGGAGCGAAACGGCCTGGCCGGTCAGCTGGGCATAGGCGATCAGCTTGTTGAGGCCGCCGACCAGTTCACGCACGTTGCGGTTGATGGTGCGGGCCAGGAACTCAATCACATCGGCCGGCACGTCCACCGAGGCGAAGCGGCCGAGGCGGTTTTCGAGAATCGAGCGGCGCAGTTCGATGTCGGCGGGCTGGATATCGGCGACGAGGCCCATCGACAGGCGCGAGAGCAGGCGCGGCTCGACACCGTCGAGCGCCTGGGGCGCGCGGTCGGCTGCGAAGACCAGGCGCTTGCCTTCCTGAAGCAGGGCATCGATCGTGTAGAGCAGCTCTTCCTGCGCCGAAGCCTTGCCGATGATGAACTGGATGTCGTCCACCAGCAGCAGGTCGAAACCGCGCAGGCGCGACTTGAACTCGATCATCTGGTTCTGGCGCAGCGCCTGGACGAATTCGACCATGAAGCGTTCGGCCGAGCAGTAGAAGATCCGCGCATGCGGATGATTCGCGAGATAGGCGTGGCCGATCGCGTGCAGCAGGTGGGTCTTGCCCTGGCCGGTCGCGCCCTTGAGGTAGAGCGGCGAGAACTGCGGCGTCTCGGTGGCGGCCATGCGCTGGGCGGCATTGCAGGCAAGCACGTTGCTCTGGCCGGTCACGAACGAGGTGAACGTCTGCGAGGCGTCGATGCCGACCGGCCCCTGGCCGAGCGCGGCGAAAGCCTCGCCCTGGAGAACCGCGGCGATCGAATCGGCCGTGCCGTCCTTCGACCAGCCCTGGGCCGAATCGTTGGCCGGCGCGCTGGCGGGACGGCCACCGCCGCCCAGGCGCAGCTCGGGAAGCTGGCGGCGGCCGGGATGGACGAGCACGCGAACGTGGCGCACGTCGGGACGGGCGATCTTCCAGGCCAGCGACAGGCGGTCCGCAAAGCGGTCGGCCACCCAGTTCGCCGAAAATTCGGTGGGCAGGTACAGATCGAGCGTACCCGTTTCCTTGCAGTAGTTGCCGGGCTGGATCGGCTTGATCCACTGGCTGTGCGCCTGATGGCCCAGGTCCTTGCGCAGGCCCTGGCTGATGTCAGCCCAGTCTGCCGCCAGATTCACGGCTTCCTGATCCTCTTCCATCGCCACTCGTACCGCCTTCGATTTCTTAATCACGCCGTTTGCGCCCTGACTTGCCGGAGACCGGCCCGCTGTTGAACCTGACACTGGACCAACTCCCCTTAGGTTGGCAGCTACCCCGAATGTGGCCCAGCGGGCCGCGAAAGTTGAATGCCGTGCGTGGAACCGGTGCCCACGGGAGGTGAACCTCTCCGCGGACGCTCTAGATGAGCGAGGTAAACGCGGACAAAACGTCCCCGAGCCGCAAGTATGCCTGCAGCAGGAGTTTCGTCGCTGTCGATGTTCCCCGGCCAGTTCCGCACGGCCTGTGGACTCTTTTAGAAACGGGTTTGGCCGTGGTGCAAGACGGCACTCCCCAAATAAAAAAAATTATGGCGGTTGACTCAGGCTGGCTGCCGTTTTTCCGTCATGGAGATAAATTCTCTAATATATCAGTCGGTTAATCGAGTGGTTCGCGCTACCTGCGTGCGAATCGCAACGTTTCCGTGACTTTGGGAATGAGCATCGCGCCCAAGCCCTGTCGCGCGCCGTGGCAAGCCCGGCTGCGGCCTTTACCTTCGTTCTCTTTACGTACTCACGCGCCAGCTTCGGTCGGACCCGATTTGCGAATCGCGGTGCGACTCAGCAGGCCTTCCCGGCGCTCCAGACGGTGGTGTTTCGCGAGCCGCCCGCTCGAAAGCCGTACCGCGCCTCGCAAGCCTTTCAAGACGGGCTGGAGAAACGCGCTTCAGGCCGAAGATCGCCATTGCGGGGAAGGAGCGCGCGGGAGTGAGGGCGCGCAAACGGGCTCGGCCCGCGTCGCCACCTGAAATCCCGTGTTACAACGAGAGTTCAGGTGGCGACGCGGGCCGTTGCCGCACGGTTCGACGCGCCCTCGGGCGCGCCTGACCGGAAGATCAGCCGAGCGAGGCGACGCGCTTGGTGAGGCGCGACATCTTGCGCGAAGCCGTGTTCTTGTGAAGCACGCCGCGAGCCACGCCGCGAGCCAGCTCGGGCTGGGCTTCCTTGAGAGCGGCAGCAGCAGCGCCCTTGTCGCCACCAGCGATCGCCGTTTCCACCTTCTTCAGGAAGGTGCGGATGCGGCTGACGCGGTTGGTATTGATCTCCGCGCGGCGGTCGTTGCGGCGGATGCGCTTGCGGGCTTGCGGCGTGTTGGCCATCGAATTTCCTCTGTCTGGCCCCCCCACAGCGGTGATGGCGGCCCAATTGCCTGATCGAATCTCTAGGCGAGCGGACTCGCCGGAAAGCGCGCCCCTTAGCGGTGTGGCGGCGTTCCGTCAACCCGGTGGAGGCCCGCGAAACCGCCTGTTTCCGGGTTTTCGGGCGCAGAACGGCGACGCTCCAGCCCCGCGCGGGCTGCCATTACCTTTGGCAGCGGGAGCACCAGAACGTGCTCCGCCCGCCCTGCACGAATCGCCGGACCGGCGCGCCGCAGTTACAGTCCTGCCCCTCTCGCCCATAGACCTGCCAGGCGGTAGCGAAATATCCCAGCTCGCCGTTGGGCTGGGCGTAATCGCGGATGGTCGAGCCGCCCGCCGCGATCGATTCGGACAGCACCGCGCGGATCGCCGGGACCAGCCTGCGCAAGGCCGGCAGGCTTACCAACCCGGCTTCCTTGTCCGGCCGGATGCCTGCGCGAAACAGCGCCTCGCAGACGTATATATTGCCGAGCCCCGCCACCACCGACTGGTCGAGCAGCATCTGCTTGATCGGCGCGATTCGCCCCGCCAGTGCCGCTTTCAGATGCGCGGGCGTCAGCCCTTCGCCCAGCGGCTCGGGGCCGAGCGCGGCGAAGGGCCCCCACGAATCGAGCGCCTGCGTCGGCACCAGATCCACCGAGCCGAATCGCCGCGCATCGTTGAGCGCCAGCACATGACCCGAGCCGGTCTCGATCACGAGATGGTCGTGCTTCTCGGGCTTTTCAGGTTCGATCCGCCACCGGCCCGACATGCCGAGGTGAAACACCATGGTCTGCTCGCGATCGGTATGGATCAGTCCGTACTTGGCGCGGCGGCCCATCGCCGTGACCCGCGCGCCGGTCAGAACCTGCACCAGATCGGGCGGAAACGGGCGGCGCAAGTCGGGCCGGTTCAGGGCGACGCGGGCGATCCGCTCGCCCTCCAGGTAGCGGGCGAGGCCGCGGACGGTGGTTTCTACTTCGGGGAGTTCTGGCATCGTGGGAAAGAGATAGGGGGCGGGGAGAGCAAGGAAAAGGGGAAGACCCGGGGGATGATCCCCCGGACCCTCGGAATGGCGGCCTTGCGCGCGGTCTATCGGACGTGCGCTCCCTGCGGCGCAGCCAATGGTCTCCCGACGCTACAGTGGGCGCGCCCATCATCGGAGCAGGGCAAGACCTCGACAGTATCAGGGTGCAGGGGGATGATCCCCCTGCGTTTTTCCTTTCCTTCCACTCCCTTCCAAAGCAAGCGGAGCCGATGGACACCAACCGCTCTCAAACCCGCGCCTTTCTGATGCTCGGCCTGGTCATGCTGTTCTGGGCCGGCAACTCGATAACCGGGCGGGCGGTGCGCGACGATATTCCGCCGTTCACACTGGCGCTCGGGCGGTGGGCGATCGCGGTCATGGTCATCCTGCCTTTCGCCGCGCGGCAGCTCTGGCGGGAGCGGGCCGCGGCGCTGGCCGGATGGCGCTGGGTGCTGGCGCTCGGGTTTCTCGGGATCGTCTGCTTCAACGGCTTTCTCTACAAGGGCCTGCATTATACGACGGCCGCCAATGCCCTGTTGTTGCAGGCGGCGATCCCGGCTGCGGTCATGGTGCTGGATTTCGCGATCTTCGGCGGACGGCCGGGGCGGATGCATGTCCTCGGCGTCGCAGTGTCGACGCTCGGCGTCCTGGCAATCGTGTTCCGGGGCGATCCGTCAGCGCTGATGCAGTTGCAGTTCGGCGCTGGAGACGGGCTGGTGTTCTGCGCGGTGGCGGCCTGGTCGCTCTACACGGTTTGCCTGCGCAAGCGTCCGCCGATCTCGGCCACGAGCCTGCTGCTTCTGACATTCACGATCGGCGCCTTGGCGATGGCGCCGCTGGCGGCGATGGAGGCCGCGCAAGGGCAGGTCGTGGTGTGGAGCCCACAAGTCGTCGCCGCCTTCGCCTATGTCGGCGTGCTGCCTTCGGTGATCGCCTACTTCATCTACAACCGGGCGACGGGCGAACTGGGGCCGGCGCGGGCTGGGCAGGCGATCACCCTGATGCCGCTGTTCGGGGCGCTGCTTTCGGCCCTGCTGCTGGGAGAGCGGCTGCAAGGCTATCACCTTGCCGGCATGGCGCTGATCCTGGCCGGCATCGTGGTTTCCGCGCTTGCCGTGAGCAGGACAAAATAACAGACGCGACGGACTGGCGCAGGGGCAGCCGGGAGGCTAGAGGACTGCGCCATGAGCGAAACGGTTTCCTTCGGCTACGAAGAGGTCAGCCCCGACGAGAAGGAAGGGCGCGTCGGCGCTGTCTTCTCCAGCGTTGCACGCAAGTACGACGTGATGAACGATGCTATGTCCGTGGGCATGCACCGGCTCTGGAAGGACAAGTTCGTGCGCCGCGTGAAGCCACGCGATGGCGAGCAGATCCTCGACATGGCGGGCGGCACGGGCGACATCGCCTTCCGCATGGCGGCGCAGGGCGCCTCGATCACCGTGTCGGACATCAACCAGGACATGCTGGACGTCGGCATCGAGCGTGCGATGGAGCAGGGCATAGATGGCCTGGTCTGGTCGCGCCAGAACGCCGAAGTGCTCTCGTTCGGGGATCGCTTCTTCGACGCCTATACGATCGCTTTCGGCATCCGCAACGTCACGCATATCGACAAGGCCCTGGCCGAGGCGCACCGCGTGCTCAAGTTCGGCGGACGCTTCTTCTGCCTTGAGTTCTCGACCACCGAATGGCCGGGCTTCAAGGAAGTCTACGACGCCTATTCGCACCATCTGGTACCGAAGATCGGCCAGGCCATCGCCGGTGACGCCGAATCGTACCGCTACCTGATCGAATCGATCCGCCGCTTCCCGCCGATGCCGGAATTCGAGAAGATGATCCGCGCGGCCGGCTTCAAGCACACCAAGGTCGAGCCGATCATGGGCGGCCTCGTCGCGATCCACTCGGGCTGGAAGGTCTGAGACTCACACCGTGACCAGTTCGACGACCCACATCCTGCGCCTCCTAAAGTGGGGGCGCGTCCTCGCACGCCACGGCGCGCTGCGGGGCATTGAGAACGATCGCAACGCCCCGGTGCAGGTCAAGCGCCTCTCCCGGATCGCCCGCCTGGGCACGCGTCAGCCGGTCGAGCCCGACTATGCCGGCGCTTTCCAGGACATCGGCCCCGCCGCGATCAAGCTCGGGCAGGCTTTGGCCACCCGGCCGGACCTTGTCGGCGAAGTCCCCGCGCGCAACCTGCTGACCTTGCAGGACAGCCTGCCGCCGGTGGCGTTCTCGGAAATCCGCAAGGTGATCGAGAGCAGCTTCGGTCGCCCGCTCGAACAGGTCTTCACCTCGATCGACGAGAACCCGGTGGGGGCCGCCTCGATCGCGCAAGTCCACCGCGCCACCACGCCGGATGGGCGCACTGTCGCGGTCAAGGTGCTGCGCCCAGGTATTCGCGAGCAGTTCGCGCGCGATGTCGAGACTTACGAATGGGCCGCCGCCCACCTGGAAGCGCTGGGCGGGGAGGCTGCGCGCCTGCGCCCGCGCGCGGTCGTCGCCAATCTCAAGCGCTGGACCCTGCGCGAACTGGACCTCAGGCGCGAGGCGGCATCCGCCTCCGAACTGTCCGACGCGATGAAGGGCATCCACGGCTACCGCGTGCCGCACATCGACTGGGACCGCACCAACGGCCAGGTGCTGACGATCGAGTGGATCGGCGCAACGAAGATGAGCGATCTGGCGGGCTTGCGCGCTGCCGGTCACGATCTTCCCAAGCTGGCCCATCGCCTGGTGATCACGTTCCTGACCCAGGCGATCTCCAGCGGCTTCTTCCACGCCGACATGCACCAGGGCAACCTGTTCGTGGAGGACGACGGCACCATCGTCGCCATCGACTTTGGCATCATGGGCCGCATCAACCGGCAGGCGCGGCTCTGGCTGGCAGAGATCCTCTACGGCCTCACCACCGGCAACTATCGCCGCGTGGCCGAGATCCATTTCGAAGCGCAATACGTGCCGAGCTACCACACGGTGGAAGAGTTCGCGACCGCGCTGCGCGCCGTGGGCGAGCCGATGCGCGGCAAGCCGGTCTCCGAGCTTTCGGTCGGCCAGATGCTCGACGGGCTCTTCGCGATCACCCGCGATTTCGACATGGCCGTGCAGCCGCACCTGCTACTGCTCCAGAAGACGATGGTCATGGTCGAGGGGCTGGCCACCGCGCTCGATCCCGACATCAACATGTGGGACGTCTCCGCGCCGTTTGTGAAGAGCTGGCTGCGCGACGAACTCGGCCCGGAAGCGGTCATCGCCGATCGCCTGCGCGAGGATCTCGGCACGCTGTTCCGCCTGCCCGCGCTGGTGCGGCGGATCGAGGAGAAGTTCCCGCCCAAGGGCGGCGCGCCCGAACAGGCGCCGCTTCCCGAAGTGGAACTGATCTTCCCGCGCCGTCCGGAACCCACGCAGTGGCTGGGCTACGGCCTGTCGGCACTGGTCGGCGGCGCCGTGGCGTTCGGCCTGACGTACTGGACGATGCTGGCGTAAAGACCCGTCGTCCCGGACTTGATCCGGGACCGCTGGCAATTCTTTAGGCGCAACCTCGCGATAAGCCCCCGCCACGCTCGAAAGGTGGCGTGGCCTTGCCAGCGGTCCCGGATCAGGTCCGGGACGACGGCATCTTGTCGGTCTACTGCAATTCCAGCAGGGCGGGTGCCGCAAACAGATTGCGCGCACGTTCCCGCTGTTGCACAAGCCGCAGCCATGAGTGGACCACGCATTCTCCTGGTCGTGGGCGGCGGTATCGCGGCCTACAAGTCCTGCGAACTCGTCCGGCAGATCCGCAAGGAAGGCGGCGAAGTCACCTGTGTGCTGACCGAGGGCGGCGCGCACTTCGTGACGCCCATGGCGCTGGCCGCGCTCTCGGAAAAGCCGGTCTATACCACGCTCTGGGATCTCAAGAACGAGGCCGAGATGGGCCACATCCAGCTCAGCCGCGAGGCCGATCTGGTGGTCGTCTGCCCGGCGACGGCGGATCTCATGGCCAAGATGGCGGCAGGCATCGCCGACGATCTGGCGACGACGATGCTGCTCGCCACCGACAAGCCGGTCATGGCCGTGCCCGCGATGAACGTGCGCATGTGGCAGCACGCGGCCACTACCCGCAACGTCCAGACCTTGCGCGACGCAGGCGTGGACGTGATGGAGCCGGATGAAGGCACGATGGCCTGCGGCGAATACGGCCCCGGCCGCCTGCCGGATCCGCTGGCGATCTGGCAGCGCATCGCCTGGGCGCTCGGGCTCGGCCCGGTCGAAGTGGCACCGCTGCCGGGGAGCGATTTCCTTGGCGGGCAGGCGCGTGACGACGCTGACGGCCTCGACCTCGGCGGCCTTACCGGCGGCCTGGTCTCGCGCGGGAAGGGCGGTTTGGCCATGTCGTCCGGCGATGCTCGGGCCAGCCACGAAGACCTTGGTTTCACCCCGGAGGAAGCCGCGCTTGCGGCCCGCAAGGGCGAAGCGCGCGGCGCCCCCGCGACCGATCCCGATGCGCTGCACCTCGTGCGTGGGCCCTCGTCGGCGTCGCTTTCGGGGCCGCTCTCCGGCCGCCACGTCCTGATCACCGCCGGCCCCACCTGGGAGCCGATCGATCCGGTGCGCTACATCGCCAACCGCTCCTCTGGCAAACAGGGCTTTGCCATCGCCGCCGCCGCCGCCCAAGCCGGTGCGCGGGTAACGCTCGTCGCCGGGCCGGTGCATTTGCCCACGCCGCCGGGCGTCGACCGCGTCGATGTGGAAAGCGCCCTGGAGATGGCAGAGGCGGTGCGCGGGGCGCTCCCCGCCGACATCGCCGTGATGGTTGCCGCCGTCGCCGACTGGCGCGTTGCGCAGTCCGCAGACCAGAAGCTGAAGAAAAACGGTTCGGAGCCGCCGGCGCTGCTGCTCACCGAAAATCCCGACATTCTCGCCACGCTTGCGACCGGGCCGAATCGCCCGCCGCTGGTGATCGGCTTTGCCGCCGAGACGCAGGACGTCATCCGCTACGCCACCGAAAAGCGCAAACGCAAGGGCGCCGACTGGATCATCGGCAACGACGTATCGGGCGATGTGATGGGCGGGGACGTCAATGCGGTCCACATCGTGCGCGCGGACGATGTGATCAGTCTACCCGAAATGCCCAAGGAGGACGTCGCGCGCGCCCTCGTCGAAAGGTTCGCAGATGCACTCCCCCGTTGACGTCCCGGTTCCGGTCAAGATCCTTCCTCATGGCGAAGGCCTGGACCTTCCCGCCTATGCGACCGACGGCGCAGCGGGGATGGACGTGGTCTCGGCCGAGGACGTGACGCTGGCTCCGGGCGCGCGCCACGCGGTCGCCACCGGCCTCGCCATGGCGATCCCGCCGGGGTTCGAGATCCAGGTGCGTCCGCGCTCCGGCCTTGCGCTCAAGCACGGGATTTCGGTGCCGAATGCTCCGGGCACGATCGATTCGGACTACCGCGGCGAGCTGAAGGTGATCCTGATCAACCACGGTGCGAAGCCCTTCGAGATCCTGCGCGGCGATCGCGTGGCGCAGCTTGTGCTGGCGCCGGTGACGCGGGCTTCCTGGCTGACCGTCGAGGAACTGGAAGCGACCGAGCGCGGGGAGGGCGGGTTCGGCTCTACCGGCGGGGTCGTTGCGCTGGGGAGCTGAGAAAAAGGAAGTCCTGGGGGATGATCCCCCAGACCCTCGGAATGTCGGC
>NZ_JBJDRF010000047.1:0-39606 GCF_044987305.1 Novosphingobium sp. ZW T3_23 | reverse complement strand
CGCGTTGGCGCCGACTTCCTCTCGGGCGTATCGGGCGCCACTTCCACGCAAGGCAAGGGTCAGCCTGCGGCCGCGCTCGGCCCGGCGGCGGTGTCGGCGCTGAACGGCGCGATCAGCCGCCAGCTCAAGCCGCATTGGGCGGCTCCGCAGGGCGCCGACGCGGAACTGCTGGTGACCACCGTGCGCTTCCGCCTCAACAAGGACGGCAGCCTCGACGGCGATCCGCAAGTCCTGCGCACGACCGGCCAGAACGATGCCAATTCGGCGCAAGTCAAGCGCCACCAGGAACAGGCGATCCGCGCCGTGAAGCTTGCGGCGCCGTTCAATCTGCCGGAAGACCTCTACAACGGTTGGAAGGTCATCACGACCAACTTCGACAGAAGGCTATCGCAATGAAGAAGATCATCCACATCGCTGCATTTGGCCTGCTGCTTTCCGGTTCCGCGGCAGCACTGGCGCAGAGCGCTCCGCCCGCGCAACCCATGCCGGAGGCGGCTCCCGCCGCTCCTGCCGCCCCCGTCGACGAGGACGGCGGCCTCCAGGTGACCGTCTCGGACGACAGCGACTGGCAGGATCTCGGCATCGCCATCACCACTTTCGCCACCGATGCCGACGTGCCCACCGGCACCAATGCGGGCTCCACCGCCGCGCTTGGCCGCGCGCTGTCGCAAGTGGTGGCCGCAGACCTCAAGAACAACGGCCTGTTCAAGCCCTCGGGCCCGGACGGCCTGCCGCAGCCTGCCTATTCGCAGGTCCAAACGCCGGACTTCCCGGTGTGGTCGGCCCGCGCCGCCAACATGCTGGTACAGGGCTACGTCCGCGCGGGCAGCGGCGGCCAGATCACGGTCGGTTGCTATCTCTACGACGTCGCGCTCAAGCAGCAGCTGGTTAAGGGCGGCTGGCAGGTGCCGCCGTCCGACTGGCGCCGCGCCGCGCACAAGTGCGCCGACATGGTCTATTCGCGCCTCTCCGGCGAAAGCCCGTTCTTCGATTCCAAGATCGCCTATATCGCCGAGACCGGTCCCAAGGACCACCGCATGAAGCGCCTGGCGATCATGGATTCGGACGGCGCCAACCACCGCTACCTGACCAGCGGGCAGTCGACTGCGCTGACCCCGCGCTATTCGCCGGACTATTCGAAGATCCTCTATCTGTCCTACCTCAACGGTCAGCCGAGCATCTACGTCTACGACCTTGGCAGCAACACGCAGAAGCTGATCGCGCGCACCGGCAACCCGACCATGGCGCCGCGCTGGTCGCCGGACGGCAAGTGGGTGCTTTACTCGATGGCCTCGGGCGGTAATACCGACATCTATCGCATCTCGTCGGCGGGCGGCGGCACTCCGCAGCGCCTCACCAATACGCCGGGCATCTCGATCGGCGGCTCCTACTCGCCGGACGGCAGCCAGATCGTGTTCGAGAGCGACCGCTCGGGCAACCAGCAGATCTACGTGATGAGCGCAGACGGTTCGAACCAGCGCCGCATCAGCTTCTTCGGCGGCCGCGCGGCAACCCCCGAATGGAGCCCGCGCGGAGACCAGATCGCCTTCACGCATGTGGTGGGCAACCTGCGCATCGCCGTCATGAGCCCCAGCGGCGGCGGCATGCGCCACCTTACGGATTCGTGGCAGGACGAAGCGCCCACCTGGTCGCCGAACGGCCGCATCATCCAGTTCTTCCGCACCGCCAAGGGTGCGGGCACGGCCTCGATCTGGCAAGTGGACCTAACCGGCCGCAACGAGCGCAAACTGCCTACGCCGGTCGGCGCCTCGGACCCGGCATGGGGTCCGGTTCGCCCCTGACGCTGCCGCTTTAAACTCCCTTCATCTGCCGCCTGAAACGGAACGTCTCTGAAACGAGACCTCCGTTCAGGTTGACAGCTCCCTGAATTACACGGAACCTCAACAAACGTAGGCCATTTATAATTGGCTGCGCACCATAGGAGATTGCCTCATGCCTGCCCTCATGTACCCCCGTCATGTGAAGACCGGATCGACAATGCTCCTCATCGCCGGGGCTCTTGCCATGTCGGCATGTGCGTCGAAGGCCCCGAAGGAACTGCCGCCCGAGCCGGGCCCGGCCACCACCGCGCCGACCACCCCGCCGCCGAGCGGCCCGCAGCCGGGCAGCCAGGCCGATTTCGTCGCCCGGATGATGGGTTCGGACACCATCTACTTCCAGCTGAACGAAGATAGCATCGACGCCACCGACCAGGCTGCGCTGTCGAAGCAGGCGCAGTGGCTGCAGCAGTACCCCAGCAAGCGCGCCACGGTGGAAGGCCATGCCGACGAACGCGGCACCCGCGAATACAACCTCGCGCTGGGCGAGCGCCGTGCCAATGCGGCCAAGAACTACCTCGTCAGCCTCGGCATCGATGCCTCGCGCATCAACACCGTAAGCTACGGCAAGGAGCGCCCGATCGCCCTGGGTTCGGACGAAGCGTCGTGGGCGCAGAACCGCCGCGCGGTGACTGTCACGATCGACTGATCGGACGGCCCGTCCCATTTTTCGAAAGACCCGGTTCGCGATGGCGAGCCGGGCCTTTTGCATGGGGCTGCTGCCATCTGCACTTGCATTGGCTTCCTCAGGGCAGGTATCGCCCGTCGAATGAGTCGCGCAGGTCGATCGATGGACTGGGGTTTCCCGCGCTGGCGCAGCTATGGCAGCTCGCGCGAGGCTGCGGAGGTGCGCCTCTGCGACCGGCACGGCTGCACCGAACCCGGCAACTGCCCCGCTCCCAAAAGCCCCAACAGCCCGGATCGCTGGTATTTCTGCCAGAAGCATGCCGCGGAATACAACGCGGGATGGGACTATTTCGCCGGTCTCGATGCCGAGGAAGCGGCGCGCCGGGAATCGGATGAGCAGGCTGAGAGCGCGGGCTACAAGGAATCGGCGCATTACGGTTGGGCGGGTTCGGGAGACGGCACCCGCAGCCGCGACGAGTTGCGTGCGCTGGAGGCGCTGGGGCTTGACCCCGATGCCGAGTTCGACGCGGTGCGCAAGGCGTGGCGCACGAAGGCGAAGGAAGTCCATCCGGACGTGAAGCCGGGCGATCCGGAAGCGGCCAAGGCGTTCCAGACCTATCAGCTGGCCTACGAAGTCCTGCGCGCGGCCGAGGAACGCCGCGAGTGGAAGGGCTGAGCGAACGTCGAGGATAACGTCGTCCCGGACTTGATCCGGGACCGCTGGCCGTGAACGGCCTAGCTCTCGGCAGGGCGCCCTTTCGCAAGCTTTCGCCTGAAGAATTGCCAGCGGTCCCGGATCAAGTCCGGGACGACGGCTATCTCAACTCTACTCGCAGCCTCCAAACACAAAGGGCGCGCCTTGCGGCGCGCCCTTCGCGTTTTACCATTGCGTGACGTGCAGTCGCTTACTTCGGCGAGAGCACCATCAGCATCTGGCGGCCTTCCATGCGCGGATAGGCTTCGATCTTGGCGATATCCGCCACGTCTTCCTGCACGCGGCGCAGCAGGTTCATGCCCAGCTGCTGGTGCGAAAGCTCGCGCCCGCGGAAACGCAGGGTGACCTTGACCTTGTCCCCGTCACCGATGAAGCGGACCACGTTACGCATCTTGGTATCGTAGTCGTGATCGTCGATGTTCGGACGCATTTTGATCTCCTTGATCTCCTGCGTCTTCTGGGTCTTGCGCGCGGCATTGGCCTTTTTCTGGGCCTCGTACCGGAACTTGCCAACATCCAGGAACTTGCACACCGGCGGATCCGCGTTGGGCGAGACTTCGACCAGGTCAAGGCCGACTTCGGCCGCCTGCTCGATCGCCTGGCGCGTGTACATGACGCCGATATTCTCGCCGTCCTGGTCGATCACGCGGACCTTGTCCGACTGGATCATGTTATTGTAGCGCGGTCCGCTCTTGACCGGTGGCGTCATCATACGCCGGGGTGGGGGTGCTATAAGCGTTCTCCTGAATCGTTGCTGTCGCTAGGCGAGTGCGGGCGTCATTAATGCGAATCGCGCCTGCACGCAAAGCACGATTTCAGCAAATTCTACAGGACGCCCGAGCCGTGTGAAACGGCCACGACGCCATGTAGGTATTCAGGCGGCGGATCGCCAGAGGGGATAGCGCAGCAATTGGTCTTTGGCGGTGAGCAGGGCGTCGATCTGTCGGGCGGGTTGCAGCGCCTTCAGGATGGCCGGATCGGCGGCGTCCATGCCGCCGGTCAAGGCCCCGAAAGCCGGAAGAATCAGTCGGTTTCCGCTGTGGACCACGCAAGGCCGGGCAATTCTGCGACCCCGCGCCGTGACGATCAGACGGGGGTGGAAATGGCCGGACAGTTCCGGGCCGGTGGTGCCGGGGCGGGCTTCGTGGCGAAGCGCAATGCCGTTCACCTCGATCTCTTCCACGCGGGTGCCGCCCGCTTCGCTGCCCAGATGAGGATCGTGGTTGCCGGTGATCCACACCCAGTCCAGCGCGCGGGTGAGCGCGCCGAGCATGCCCGCGGCATGGGCGTCGAGCCGTTCCGTGCCCCTGCTGTCGTGAAAATTGTCCCCCAGGGCGAAGATTCGGCGGGCCCCGGTCTGCCGCACGGCCAGGGCGATTCGCTCCAGCGTCTCGCGGCTGTCGTAGGGCGGGAGCATCTGTCCGGTGCGGGCGAAGAAGCTGGCCTTTTCGAGGTGAAGATCGGCCACCAGCAGGGCCTGTTCGCGCGGCCAGTAGAGCGCGGCACCGCGTACCGTCCCGCCACCGGGCGGCGGCGCGATCAGCTGCAACTCCTCTGACTGGAACGAAAAGGGAACCATGGCTTTCCCTTGCCGCAGCCCGTCCGATTTGGCAAGCGCCGGGCGGAAGAGGAAATACGATGACCGATGGGCCGACCCAAGACTGGACTGCCGAAACTGCCCGCGCACGCGACTGGTTCGAGACGCTGCGCGACCGGATCTGTGCCGAGTTCGAGGCGATCGAACGCGAGGCCGGTTCTTCCGCTGCGTTCGAATATACCCCTTGGCAGCGTGCTGCCGTGGAGGGCGGTGAAGAGGGCGAGACCGGAGGCGGCACGCGCGGCCTGATGAAGGGCAAGGTCTTCGAGAAGGTGGGCGTCAACGTATCCACCGTGGTCGGCGCGCTATCGAAGGATTTCGCGGGCACGATCAACGGCGCCTCGGCGGAGCGGAACGCCTTTTCCGCCACCGGCATCAGCCTCGTCGCGCACATGGCCAATCCGCATGTCCCCGCCGTGCACATGAACACCCGGTTCCTGACGACCACCAAGGCCTGGTTCGGCGGCGGCGCCGACCTCAACCCGCCGCTCCCCTATGACGAGGACACGGCCGAGTTCCACGCCGAACTCCAGGCGGCCTGCGATGCGCACGGTGCGGACTATTACGAGCGCTACAAGGCCTGGGCGGACGATTACTTCTACATCCCGCACCGCAAGGTCCATCGCGGGGTCGGCGGCATCTTCTACGATCACCTGGAGTGCGCCGACAAAGCCGCCTGGGAAGAGAACTTCGCCTTCACCCGCGCCGTGGGCGAGGCGTTCCTTGCCGTGTTTCCCCGCCTCGTGCGGCGCCGGATGGGCATGGCCTTCACGCCGCAGGACAAGGCCCAGCAACTCGAATGGCGCGGCCGCTATGCCGAATTCAACCTGGTCTACGATCGCGGCACCCTGTTCGGTCTGAAGACAGGCGGCAACATCGATGCGATACTGATGAGCCTGCCGCCGGAAGCGACCTGGTCTTGAGATTATCTTTGCCGTCTGGGCAAAGATGAAAGGCTTCGCGAGGTTCTAATCGGCGAGCATCCTGGCGCTTATCTCAGGCGACGATTCCACATTTGGAAAGGATTGCATCCATGGATCTCAAGATTGCCGGAAAGACCGCGCTCGTTACCGGATCGACTGCCGGCATCGGCCTTGCCATCGCCGCGAAGCTGGCGGACGAGGGCGCCGAAGTCGTTGTCACCGGCCGCAACCAGGCCAAGCTCGATGCGGCAGTGCAGACGGTCGGCCAGCTGGGCAAGGTTCGCGGCGTGCTTGCGGACCCGGTCAGCGCCGAGGGCGCGCGGACGTTGATCGAGGCGGTCCCGCAGGTCGACATCCTCGTCAACAACCTGGGCATCTACGAGGCGCGGCCCTTCGTCGAGATCACCGACGAGGAATGGCGCGATATCTTCGAGGTCAATGTCCTCAGCGGCATCCGCCTCTCGCGCTACTACTTCAAGGGCATGCTGGAGCGCGATGCGGGCCGGGTGATCTTCATTTCCAGCGAAAGCGGGCTGATGACGCCCGGCGAAATGGTCCATTACGGCATGACCAAGACGGCGCAGCTTGCCGTGGCGCGCGGGATGGCCGACGCCACGCGCGGCACCAGGGTGACGGTGAACTCGGTGCTGCCGGGCCCGACGCGCTCGGAAGGGATCGTCGAATTCATCCGCTCGGTGGTGGAGAACAAGGACGCGTCCGAAGCCGAGCGTGAGGCGGAATTCTTCGAGAAACTGCGCCCGCTCTCGCTGATCCGCCGCCTTATCGAGGCAGACGAGGTGGCGGCCATGGTCGCTTTCCTGGCAAGCCCGCTGGCGTCCGCCACCAATGGCGCGGCAGTGCGGGCCGAAGGCGGAATCCTGCCGACGATCGCCTGATCCCGGAAGGGCTGTCCGTGACGCGGTCTGACCCACCTCCAGCGCACTCCATCGGGATAGCCGAAGCCATGCCTCGGTAATTGCCCCGATGGAGCCGCGCGGCTCCTGCACACATGATCGGCCTTGGTGCTGCCCCGGCGGCCACGAAGAGGAGGTGAATCGTGCAGGATCAATCGTGGAAAGTCTTCACCGGCGCCAGCTTCCTGCTGCTCATCTGCGCCGTGGTGCCGCGGGCCTGGAGCCAGGATCCCGCAACGTCGGTCTCCTCGGAAGCGGATACGCGCGACCGGGCGGTTGCGGCCTGCATGGCCGAAGCGAAGGCGCGGGGCGCCAAGCTGGGCGCGGTGGACGTGGAAATGCGTCAGGTGGAGGACACCGACAAGAAAAGCGACGGCCGCGCCTCGGTGCGGGCGCTGGTCGATGTGGTGCTGCGCAAGAAGGACGGGTCCACCAAGACCGAGAAGAAGACCTTCAAGTGCGACACCCGCAACGGGGTTATCACTGCGTTCAAGTATTACTGAGGGCGGATATCACCGAGGGCGGATATCACCGAGAGCGGCCTGGCCGGCTCCAGCATCTGGAGGAACCGATGGTTGCGGCGGCGATTGGCGGCGCCCAGCGCTTCGATGTCCAGCGGCTGGAACAGCTCCACGCCGAACAGATGGTCCTCCACCCAGCGGACGCGGGCGACATGCTCGATGTTATCGGGCAGGCGGATGCAGACGATCTGGTCCGGGAGCGGCATGGTCTTCAGCGCATGGCCTCTGGCCGCCAGGCACATGCGGCGCGGGGAGACATTGCGGACGATCAGGCGCTGCTCGGGCATCGTATCGCGCAGCAGGCTGGCGCCGATCAGCGTTCGCTTTCGCGGCGCGCGAGGGTGAATGCCGCAGGCGGGCAGTAGCTCCGCCTCGATCAGTTCCGAATCGGTCATCCTTTCGGCACATTGGCCCAGCAGTCTGGCGTAGACCGCCGTTTCCCTGTCGCCCGTCATCTGCGCCTCCTCTGCCGTGGAGCGAACGACGCCACCCGCCCTTGGAGGAGGGCATGGCGCGGCTTCGCGGCAAGGTTTGCCGGACACGGGTTCCCGCTGGATTAAGCCGCGACTGCGGGAATTTCCGATCGAAACGATTTTATCGAGACCAGCGCATTTGCGGTGGTGCGGATGTCACAGTTTCGTTGCATAATCTGCATGTGAAGACTCGGCCTCTTGCCGCGCCGTTAAAAATCCTGACATGAAGCTCGGGAATGTTGCGCCAATACGAACTTGTCGAACGCGTGAAGGAATACGCGCCCCAGGCCGATGAGGCCCTGCTCAACCGTGCCTATGTCTATACCGTGCAGAAGCACGGTACGCAGAAGCGCGCTTCGGGCGATCCCTACTTCAGCCATCCGGTGGAAGTGGCAGGGTTGATGACCGAGCTGAAGCTCGACCAGCAGACCATCATCACCGCGTTGCTCCACGATACCGTGGAAGACACGCTGGCGACGATCGACGAGATCGAGAAACTGTTCGGCCCCGACGTCGCGCGGCTGGTGGACGGCGTCACCAAGCTCTCCAAGATCGAGGTGATGACCGAGAACGAGCGTGCGGCGGAGAACCTGCGCAAGTTCCTGCTGGCGATGAGCGAGGACTTGCGCGTCCTCCTCGTGAAGCTGGCGGATCGGCTGCACAACATGCGCACCCTCCATTACATCAAGAAGGAGGACAAGCGCCGCCGCATCGCCCGCGAAACCATGGATATCTACGCGCCGCTCGCCGAGCGCGTGGGCATGTACGAATATATGCGCGAGATGCAGATGCTCGCCTTCGAGCAACTGGAGCCCGAGGGCTACGCCACCATCACCGGCCGTCTGGCGCAGATCCGCAGCGAGGAGGGCGGGCAGGTCGATGCCATCGCGCTATCGATCAAGCAGGCCCTGGCCGAGGCGGGCCTCAACGTCGAGGTTTCGGGGCGCGAGAAGCATCCCTACTCGATCTGGCGGAAGATGGCCGAGCGTCACGTCACGTTCGAGCAGATCACCGACATCATGGCGTTCCGTGTCCTGACCGACAATGTGGACGAGTGCTACAAGGCGCTCGGCGTGCTGCACCAGACCTGGCAGATGATACCGGGGCGCTTCAAGGACTACATCTCGACGCCCAAGTCGAACGGCTACCAGTCGCTGCACACCGCGCTCATCTTCGAGCGCTCGATGCGGATGGAAGTGCAGATCCGCACGCGCGACATGCACCGCACCAACGAATTCGGCCTCGCCGCGCACTGGGCCTACAAGCAGGGCGGCGGCACCCGGCCCGATGGGCAAGTGGGCTGGCTGCGCGATCTGATCGAGATCGTGGACGCCAGCCACGATGCCGAGGAGCTTCTCGAAAACACCAAGATGGCGATCTACCAGGACCGCATCTTCGCCTTCACGCCCAAGGGCGCGCTGTTCCAGCTGCCCAAGGGATCGACGGCGGTGGACTTCGCCTATGCCGTCCACACCAAGCTGGGCAACGCCACGGTGGGCGCGAAGATCAACGGCCGCCACATCCCGCTGCGCACGCAACTGGCCAACGGCGACGTGGTGGAGATCATCAAGAGCCCCACGTCCGAACCGCAGCTTTCCTGGCTGGGCTTCGTCATCACCGGCAAGGCGCGCGCTTCCATCCGCCGCGCCGTCCGCGCCAAGGAGCGGCAGGAAGTGGCCGAGATCGGCGCCAAGCTGCTTGACGAGATCGTCGGCCGCCTGCCGGGCCGCATCGGCAAGAAGGCCATCGACGGCGCCATCCAGCGGCTGGACATGCGCGACGAGGAAGACCTGATGTTCGCCATCGGCTCGGCTCGGCTCACCGACCGCCAGGTCATGGAAGCGCTGGTGCCGGGCAGCACGGCGGAGCTTCCCGACGATAGCGATTGGGCGCATGCCGAGCGGGCGATATCGATTCGCGGACTGACGCCCGGCGTCGGTTTCGAACTGGGCGAATGCTGCCATCCGGTACCCGGAGACCGGATCGTCGGCATCCGGCGGCCCGATCACAAGGTGGAAGTCCACGCGATCGACTGCCTGACGCTGGCCAATGGCGCCGATGTCGATTGGCTCGACCTCTCTTGGGGGGAACGCACCACCGGTGCGGTAGGACGGCTCAGCCTCGTGCTCTACAACCGCCCCGGCACGCTTGCGGAAGTGACGCAGATCCTGGCGTCCAACCGGGCGAACGTCACCAACCTCCAGATGGTCCACCGCGACGAGCCCTTCGGCACTTACGAGGCCGACCTGGAAGTGACCGATCTTGCCCACCTGACCCGTATCGTCAGCGCCCTGCGCGCCAGCGAGGCGGTGGCTGAAGCCTCGCGAATCTGACCTGGGGGAGGTCAGTACTCCAGGCTGACCTCCACTTCGTCGCCTTCCGCCAGCCCCTCGGCGCGGCGGACGCTGGCCTTTACCGGCAGCAGCCAAACCTGCCCGTTGCTCCCGCCATCGGACTTGCTCGGAAACACCGATGTCGCAAAGCTGGTGGCACCGATCCGGGCCTTGACCTTCAGCGAGCCGAAGCCGCGGGCCGTGCCCTCCAGCTTGCGCATCACCGCGGTGCCCGACAGCGCCTCTCCTGCCGCGCCGTCGATGGTGAGGAAATGCCAGGTGCCGCTGCCCGAACCGCCCGTCCAGCGCCAGAGGCGGCCGGTGTGATCGATTCGCTCTGCCAGCGTCACTGCGCCACCTCGCGGATCGGCACCGGCACGTTGCAGACGTCGATGCCACCGGCGGGCTGGACGTAGAACGCATCCTTCCGATTGGCGCGCTTGTCGACATAGGCGGAGAAGCTGTCGCTGTCGGTCGAAAGATACTGGTAGCCCGGAAGCCCTGTGACTTCGTTGCCCATGCGGACCGAGCGAATCGCCACGCGCTCTTGCGGAGACTTGTAGAAGCCGATGTCCCCCGTGCCGCGCGGCAGGGCCGAAAGGTTCTCGATCCCAGAGATCACCCGCCCGACGATCGCCACGTTGCGATCCAGCTGGCGCGGAGCATGGCCGATCACCGCGTAGAGTTCGGCTCCCGTGCCGGTATCGGGCGAATTGTTGCGGCCGACACCGACCATGCCGTAGCAGTGGGTGGGCCAGAGTCGCCTTTGCTCTTTTTCCGGAAAGACGGGTTGGTCTTCGCCAATGGGCGCCAAAGCAGCTTCGCCTTGGCGGCCCCCCATCGCGACGGGCCAGCCATCAAGGATCATCGTACTGTCAGCATAGGCATCACGGTCCCACATGACAGGCTTGGCGAATTTCCTTACCCCATCCCCGAAGACGAGGTCGAACCGCGCACTTCGCAAGTCGCGAGCCTTGCCGAGATCCCCGACGACGGTCTTCAGCTTGGCCGCATAGTCTTCCTCGGGAACACGCTCCAGACCGGCGGGCAGCGGCTTGGCCTTCTTCGGGTTCTCTCCCTCGGGATCGCCCCATTGCACGACGTAGTTGTCCTGGACCCGCACCACGGCGATACCATCGTACCAGCGCGCGGCGACCAGCTTGCGGATGTTCCCCACCCAGCCTTGCGAGAACGGCGCCGGGATCAGCTGGATGACCACCCGCCGAGGCTTGCCGTCCGCGCCGGGAGCAAGGTCCATCACCAGAAGATCGGAAGGGGCGATCTGCTTCCAGTCCGCCGCCGGCGCCGCCGCGACGATATCGTTCGGAGTGCGCGCGGCGGGCGCGTTCGCCGCCATGACGGGAGAGGCCAAAAGGGTGGAAACCGCGAAGGCGGAAAAGAATTTTCGCATCGAGAGCGTGATGGCACGTCGAGACGGCTTGCGAAACCCTTCAACGCAGGCTAGGGCGCCCGCCTTACCAGTGCATGCGGAGCGGTGGCCGAGTGGTCGAAGGCGCTCGCCTGGAAAGTGAGTATACGTCAAAAGCGTATCGAGGGTTCGAATCCCTCCCGCTCCGCCATCTGATCTCCTCGAAGTCAGCACCCTGCCGTCGGTCAAGCGCCAAGGCGCACCGCTTCGGTTCGCAATGTCCCGGTCCGGGGCGGCAAATCTTTCTATCGACATCGATAATGGGTCGAAATTGGAGGAGCCGGGGGTTATTTGTCGGGAGTGGGTAGCAGCAATCTCCGACGAACGATTCTGGGCGCGATTCTGGCGGGCCTTTTCTATTTCGTCCTCGCGGGCATCGCGCTGCAGTTGACAAGAGGCGCAGACGGCGTGGCCACGGTCTGGCCGCCGAGCGGGGTTGCCGTCGCCGCGCTCCTGCTCGCGAAGCCCGGGCAGCGGCGATGGGTGCTGGTTGCCCTCGCTATCGCCAGCTTCATCGCCAACTGCATCTGGATTGGGCGGGTCGGACCCGCGCTGGGCCATACCGCTGCAAACGTGGTGGAAGCTCTGGTGGCGTTCGGGGTCATGCGGGACATCCAGCGCAGGAACGATTCGTTTTTCCATATCGCCGCCATTGCGCGCTTCTGCTTTGCGGCCGTGTTCGCTGCTTTTACCAGCGCCACGATCGCCAGCGTGCTGGCGGGGGGCGGAAGCGGCCATATGTTCATGTCCTGGCTGACGACGACGACACTGGGCATCCTTATCGTCGTGCCGCTTATCATGAACTTCATGCATCCCGGGACCAGCGGGCCGCCACGCAATGCGGCGCAGCTCGGACGCACGGCCCTGGTGCTTGCCATGGTTGCGGTCGTGGCCGCCGGCGCATTCACCCAGTCCGCCTTTCCTTTGCTTTTCCTGCCTCTGCTGAGCGTCCTGTTCGCCACCTATTTTCTAGGTGCGACGGGCGCGACATGCAGCATCCTGATCATCGCGGCGATCGGCTCGGTCGCGATCTGGCAGGATCGCGGGTCGATCAGCCTGCAGGATGCCGGCACCGAAGTGGAAGTGCTGTTCTTCCAGTTCTACCTCTTCACGCTGCTGGTATCCGCACTGCCGCTGGCGGCGATGATCGCGATGCGCGATCGCAGCTTTGCCGAAGTGGAGCGGGGCAAGCGCTGGCTGGAAATGTCGGAAAGCATTGCCAAAGTCGGCCACTGGCGGCTCGAACTGGCGGAGCAGCGCCTGTTCTGGTCGGGGGAAGTGTTCCGCATCCATGGCATGGAGCCGGCCGGCCAGCCCGGCCTGGACGTGGCGGTGAACTTCTACCATCCGGAAGATCGGTCGCTGGTGGAAGGCACGCTGGCGCAATGCCTCGAAACGCTCAAGCCGATCGACTTCGAGGCGCGGATCGTTCGCACGGATGGCGAGATCCGCTACGTCTACAGTTGCAGCGAAGTCGAACTGCGAGAGGACGGCAAGCCGGGGGCGATCTTCGGAATCTTTCAGGATGTCACCAATCGTGTCCTGGCGACGATGGAGCTGGCCAGTGCCCGCGCCCGAGCGGAAGCGCGCGCGGACGAGGCGATCCACCTTGCGGAGACCGATTCGCTGACCGAGATCGCCAATCGTCGCAAGGTTCTGGCGTTCCTCGATGACGAGATCGCCGTTTCCGGCACGACGGGCGGTCCGCTGGCCGTGGCGGTGCTGGACATCGACCGCTTCAAGCAGATCAACGACCGTTTCGGGCACGCAGTGGGCGACCAGGTGATCCGCCGCGTTGCGCAGGCCTGTGCGCTCGCCACGCGCGGGTCCGATCTGGCCGGCCGGATCGGGGGAGAGGAGTTCCTGATCGTGCTGCCTTCGACCAGTGCGGAGATGGCGTTCGCGGTGGCCGAACGCGTCCGCGGCATGGTGGAGGCGATCGACTGGGAGCCGCTCGATCTGGCGAAGGTCACGGTGAGCATCGGCCTTGCCTCGCTGGGGGAGGGCATGGATCGGCAGGAACTCATGGCCCGCGCGGACAGAGCCTTGTACCAGGCCAAGCACGACGGCCGGAATCTCTTGCGGCAAACCGGCTGAAAATCTTCGGATCGGCGGGTCGGGGCGGGGCTGCGGTGGATCGCGGAGCGCTTTGCCGAAGCGGTTGTTAACCATTGTGTGCAATGGTTTGCCCGCCACCCAAGCGAGCCACATGACCTTTCCAGACGTCGATACCCTCCGCCTTTGCAGCATCTTGTCTTCGAGCGCTTTCGGCCTCGTGTTCGGCGTGCTGTGGCTGCGGGATCGGGCGGCGTCCCACTACGCCTTTTGGGCGTCGTCTTCGCTGCTCTATGTCGCCGTGCTCTATGCATTCACGGCAGTGCCGCGAGGGGAGCCGACGGGCCTGGCCCTGATCTATGCCGCGCTGGGCTTGACCAACGCACTGCCGGTCGCGGGCGCCTTGGCACTCGACGGCGGGCAGGCGTGGCGGCGCTGGATGATCGTACCCGTGGTCGGCCCGGTGCTCGGGCACGCCTTGCCCGGTGCGCTGGATGCGCTGGGATGGATCGCGCGGCCGGATCGCTGGCAAAGCGCCGGGGATGCGGCGGGACTGGCGCTTTCGATGGGCCTGTCCGGCTTCGTCCTGGCCTTCGGGAAAGGCGCGCAGCATTCGGCGGGAAGGCGGCTCGCCGGACTGGCGATGCTGGCTTACCTGCCCGGCTACTTCCTCTCGATCGCCGGTGCATTCCTCGACCTGCCGGGCAAGGACGTGGTGGCGCTGCTGGCCTTGCTGTCGGACCAGCTGCTGCTGGGCGTGCTGAATCTGGCCCTGCTGGCGATCCCGGTGGAGCAAGTGCAGCGCCGGTTGCGTGCCGCGGCCTTGCGCGACCCCCTTACCGGCTGCTGGAACCGGGCCGGACTGGAACAGGTGGCGGAGCGTTTCCTCTTGCCCGGCGCGGCGGTGATCGCAATCGACGTGGATCATTTCAAGGCGATCAACGACCGCCATGGACATGCGGTGGGAGACGGCGTGCTCATGGCTCTTGGCCGGGAGGCGAAGGCATTGGCCAATGGCGAAGGCGGCTATGCGGCGCGCCTCGGCGGGGATGAATTCCTTGTGCTGCTGCCCGTCGCGTGCCGGGATCCGGCACGGTTCATGGACAGCCTGCGCGACCGCCTGGAAGCCAGCGCGGCCCTGGCCGATCTCTGGAGCGTGAGCATGGGCCTGGCCGCCGTGGAGGCGGACGACCGGCGGATCGACGACGTGATCGTCCGCGCGGATCGTTCGCTTTACGAGGCCAAGGCGCGTCGCGGTCGCCCTGGCTGCTGATCGCCGTTCAGGGGCGCAGCACCCAGCCGCCGTCGACGTGGATGGTCTGCCCGCTGATCCACGCCCCCGCATCCGAACAAAGCAGCAGCGCGGTGCCGACCAGTTCGTCAGGCGCGCCGCGTGCGCGCAGGGCGCAGGTCATGTTGAGGAACTGGATGAACGGGGAATCGTCGGGCACCAGCATCTTGCCCGCGTCGGAGGTGACGTTGCCCGGCGCGATGGCGTTGCAGGTGATCCCATCCTTGCCGAATTGCTTGGCGAGCGAGGTGGTGAGGCCGACGAGGGCGAGCTTGGTGATGCCGTAGAGCCCGGTTGCCGGGAAGGCGCCGCCAGAGGTCTGGTTGACGATCCGGCCGCCGCCACGCTCCCGCATCGACGGAATCACCGCGCGGGCGCAGAGCAGCGCGCCGTTGAGGTTCACCGCGAAGGCCTTGTTCCAGGCGTCGAGCCCGATGGTTTCGCAATTGTCATAGCTGACGTCGACCATCAGTGCGGCATTGTTGATCAGGATATCGACGCCGCCGAAGGCTTCCTTCGCGGCGGCGCCCATGGCGAGGGTGGAGGCTTCGTCGGAAACGTCCACCTTCACGCCGACCGCCTTGCCGCCGGCCGCGACGATCTCGTCCGCCACCGCCTTGGCGCCGTCACCGTTGAGGTCCGCGACTACGATCGACGCGCCCGCATTGGCGAGGCCGAGCGCATAGGCGCGGCCGATGGAGTTGCCGCGTCCGCCGGCGCCGGTGACGACCGCCACCTTGCCGTCGAGGCGGAACTGGTCGAGTGAGAATGTCATTGCAGATGTCTCCTGTCAGCCTGCCGTGATGCCCGCGTCGAGCGAGAGGCAGGCGCCGTGAAAGCCGCGACCGGTGGGGGAAGCGAGCAGCACGACAAGGTCTGCCACGTCCTCCACTTCCACTTGCCCGCGCAGCCCCGAAAAGCGCTTGAGCAGTTCGAAGTCGCACCCTTCGGGCGGGGTGAAGTTGGTCACGATATTGGTGATCATGCCGCCCGGCGCGACTGCGTTGATGCGGATGGATTGCTTCTGGAATTCCATGGCCATGGCCTTGGTCATGCCGACGAGGCCCCACTTGCTGGCGCAATAGGCGGCGGCATAGGCCTCCCCGATGTAGGACGCGCAGGAGGCCACGTTGACCACGGCGCCGTTCACTTCCAGCAGATGCGGGATCGCCGCCTGCGAGAGGAAGAACGGGGCGTTGAGATTGACGTCGATGGTCCGCTCGTACTGCGCCTGCGGCATCTGCGGCGTGTTGGCGAGGTAGATCAGCCCGGCGACATTGCACAGCGCGTCGAGGCGGCCGAATGTCTCGACGGCATGGGCGATGACGGCGTGGCAGGCGGCGGGGTCGGACAGGTCCGCCACTTCGCTGCCCGTCTTGCGCCCATGCGGGGCGAGCAGTTCGGTGGTTTCGGCAAGCCCCGCTTCGTTCACGTCCACCAGCCAGAGATCGCACCCCGCTTCGGCCAGTTTCAGCGCCGTCATGCGGCCAAGGCCGGAGGCGGCGCCGGTGACGACGGCGGCCTTGCCGGTCATGTCCAAGGTCTTGAAGATCACGCTCATGCAGTGGGCTCCATTGCGGCCAGCGCCGCATCGAGGAAGGGATCGGCGGCCTGGGCCAGCGCATTATCGGGCGTGGCGATCGCACCCAGCAGGTCCACGTCCTTGCGCAGCAGCTTGCCGCCATGGGCGAACGCCGAGGGGGCGGGCAGGCGGGCGTAGACTTCGAAGCCGAAGCTGCGACCGCTGGAATGCTTGACCAGATCGGCCAGTGCCGCGCGGTCGATCCCCAGCCCTTCGCCCAATGAGAGCGCCGCGTGAGCAAGGCCCATGTTGGCCGCCATCAGGGCATTGTTGACGATCTTGGCGCGCTGGCCGGAACCGACCGGGCCGAGCAGCACGGTCTTGCCCGCGAAGCTCTCCATCACGGGGAGCGCCCTGGCGAAGGCTTCTTCGCTGCCGCCGCACATGACCGTCAGCGTACCGGCCGCCGCACCTGCACCGCCGCCGCTGACGGGGGCATCGAGCAGGGCGATGCCGTTCGCTTCCGCTGCCGCCGCCAGCCGCTCGCAAGTCTGCGGCAGGATCGTGGAGTGGATGACCAGCACGCTGCCGGGCTTCATCGCAGGGAGAAGCGCCGCGCAGATTTGCTCAACCCCGGCGTCGTCCACCACGCAGATGCCTATGTGTTGGCATCGCGCGCCCAGTTCGGCAACGGAAGCCGCGCGATGGGCGCCCTTGGCGACGAGATCGTCGGTCGCCTCCTGACGCCGCGCCCAGACGGTAAGTTCGTATCCGGCCGCCAGCATCCGCTCCGCCATCGGCCCGCCTTGCGAGCCGAGGCCGATGAAGCCGGTCGCGGTTCCGTTACTTGGCATGCCAGGGGAGCCCTTTCGCGACCTTGTCGATCATCTCCAGCACCACGCCCTGAATGCGCGAGGCCTTGGGCCAGCCGGCGTGGGTGCCGTATTGCAGGCAGAATTCCCGCATCTCCTGCGGCGAGCAGTTACTGCTCGCCATGGCGGCATGGATGTGGCTGCGGATCGGGATTTCCGCTCCGGATTCGCAGACGCCGACCAGCGTGATCCAGCGGCGCGAGGGCTCGTCCAACCCGCGACGGCACCACATCTCTCCGAAGACGAAATTGTTGATTCCTTCCAGATAGGGCGTGGCCGGAGGGCCCGGCGCAAAGGTCATGACTTGCGCGAATTCGTCATGCCCGCGCTGGCTGCGCACGTCGGGATCCCAGGGTTCGGGGCAGATCGCAGGTACTTCGGCCGGAGGCAGGCCGAGTTCGTCCGCCACCCGCGTCACCGCGCGATCCAGCTTGCCGCCATTGCCCCAGCCTGCGTAGACCGCGAGGTGCAGCGCCGCCTCGCGCAGTTCGGCCAGGCTGAGCGTTTCGCTGGTCAGCGCGCCGCGCACGAAATCGTCGATCTGGCGGTCTTCGAGGCCGCAGGTCACGGCGCTGGCGATCGCGACCAGGAAGCGCGGGCGGCGGGGCAGACCCGGCCGCGTCCAGACTTCCGCGAAGACGAAATCGCGCCACGATTCCTCCAGCAGGGTCGCTGGCGGACGGGCCGGGCGAGCCGTGACTTCGGCCTCGGTGGCGAGGCCGCGTGCATTGCGTTCTTGGGGTTGGAGCAGTGCCATCCTCGCTCTCCTCAGTCCTGAAGGTTGACCCAGACGTTGCGGATCTGCTGGAATTCCCGCAGACCCTCGATCCCGCCGAGGCGGCCGTGGCCGGAATGCTTCATGCCGCCGAAGGGCACGCAGGGCGTCATCGCCTCGCCCGATCCGTTGACCTGAACCTGCCCGGCCATCATCTGCCCGGCCACGCGGTGCGCGCGGGTGAGATTGGTGGTGTGGACATAGGCGCCGAGGCCGTAATCGGTGTCGTTGGCCAGCGCGATCGCCTCTTCCTCGCTGTCGAACGGGGTGACGACCAGAACCGGGCCGAACACTTCGTTGCGGGCGATCTCACTTGTCGGCGTTACTCCGGCGAGGACGGTGATGGGGTAGAAGTAGCCTTCGTCGTGATCGCCCTCCATCCGCGCGCCGCCGCAGAGCACTTCGCCGCCTTGCTCGACCCCGCGTCGCACCATGCCGTCGATACGGGCAAGCGCGGCTTCGGAGATTACCGGGCCCATGAAGGTGTCCATCGCGAAGGGATCGCCCACCTTCACATGCGCGGCCATGGCCTTCAGCATCTGGAGATAGGGTTCATAGATAGAGCGCTCCACCAGCAGCCGCGTGCCGTTGACGCAGCCCTGGCCATTGGCGCTGACGGCGCCGGAAAGCCCGCGCTTTGCCGCTGCCTGGAGGTCGGCATCCGCGAACACGACCACAGCCGACTTCCCGCCGAGTTCGAGGCCCACGGGCTTGAGCGTTTCGGCGGCGCTGGCGAGGATCTTCTTCGCGGTTGCGCCGCTGCCGATGAATTCGATCTTGTCGATGCCGGGATGGCTGACCATCGCCGCGCCCACGTCCGGCCCGCCGGTGACAAGGTTGACGACGCCGGCCGGGAAACCGGCTTCGCGGATCGCCTCCATCAGCTTCATCAGCGACCACGGCGCCAGTTCGGGCGCCTTCAGCACCACGCAGTTACCGGCGGCGAGCGCCGGGGCCATGACCATGGTGGCGGCGAACAGCGGCCCGTTCCACGGCACGATCACGCCAAGCGTGCCGTAGGGCTCATAGGTCACATAGTCGTGCGCAGGCCCGCCCCAGGTCGATACCGTGCGACCGTCGATCTTGTCCGCCCAGCCGCCGTAGTAGCGGAACTTCTGCGCGGCATCGAGGCTCATGTGGCCGCCTGCGATCAGAATCGAGCCGTTCTCGGCCGTGAGCAGCGGGCTCATCTCTGCGGCCTTGCTCTCGATCAGCGCGGCGAGACGGAACATCAGGTCGCGCCGCTTGTCGCCGGGCAGGGCGCGCCATGCCGGCTGCGCGGCCCTGGCGGCGGCGACGGCGCGATCGACGTCGGCAGGGCCGGCCAGGCGAATTTCGCGCGTGACGCGGCCGGTGCCGGGATAGATATGGCCCCAGTCGGCGCCGCTGCCGGAGCGCGCCCGCTCGTCGCCGATGACCAGCGAAATCTCGGGGAATGCCGATATGTCGGGATGTTGGAAGCCCATCCTCGTTCCGTTCCTCTCCACTGTCGGCGCTTGTGGCCGCTCGTTTCACAGTGGAAGGTATGGAGCTAAAAACAGGCGGTCAATTGACTTGATCTTGCGTATAGTAGCCGAAATAAAAGGGTAAAACGTCAAAAATAGGCATATAATTGGAGATATGATGGAACGGGCACCGGGACGACGCAGGGGCACCAACCTGGTGGCGCGTACCACCGAGACGCTGCGCGAGCGGATCTTCGCCTGCGACGCCGGTACCTTGCTGGGCGCACTGCACGAACTCGCCCGGGAGCTGGAAGTGGGGATCGTCACCCTTCAGCAGGCGGCGCGGGTGCTGGAGCACGAAGGCCTGCTGGAGGTGCGGCGCGGCCCCGGTGGTGGCTATTACGGCACCCGGCCCGACGAAGCCGCGCTGGAACGCGCGCTCCACTCCTACATGCGAATGAACCCGGCGAGCTACGGGGAGGCGCTAGACATGACCTCGCTGCTGTTCACCGAACTGGCGACGGCAGCGGCCCGATGCACGGACGCTTCGCTGCGGGACAGGCTCGCAGTGCTGGGCGAACGTGCCGCATCCTTCCGCACCATGGCCGAGTTCGGGCCGTTCGAGCTGGAGTTTCAGGAGCTGTTGTTCCAGATGGTCCGCCGCCCCCTGTTCGAGATGCTGACGCGGGTCACCCTGCACTATGCCTCGGCCCGTGCTTCGCCGGTGGTGGAGACTTTCGGGGAAGGCGTGGCGTTCTGGCGGGCTGGGCGGCGGCGGATCATCGCCGCGATCCTGGCCAACGATCCCGATCTCACCCGCTTCGAGGCGAACCGGCAGAACCGCGAGGTGGTGATGGGCAGCCTGCCGGGATAAGGCGGCTCATACATAACGTCTGCGCACCTGCTATTGAGAATGCGATTGACTCGCAACAGAGTGGAAATATATGAGCCGCCCTGAGGGACTAGGGGGTTTCATGTTCAAGTTTTCCGCTTTGCTTTCGAGCGTTGCCATCGCAGCGTTCGCTTTTCCCGCTCATGCCCAGCAGGCCGCGCCGGTCGACCAGACCGCCGGCCCGGACGACATCATCGTCACCGGCGAGAAGAGCGCGCGCACGCTTCAGGAAACGCCGACCAGCATCGCCGTCACCACTTCGGAGAAGATCGAGCGGGAAAACCTGATCACGATCCAGGACGTCTACAATCGCACGGCCAACGTTTCGGAAACCTACGGTGCCTCGGGCTTCACCATTCGCGGCGTGAGCAATAGCGGCGTGGGTGCGGGCGGGCAGGCGGATGCCGCCAGCGTCTATGTGGATGGCGCGCCGATTCCCAAGTGGGCGCTCTACGGCGGTCCCACCGACATGTGGGACGTGCAGCAGGTGGAAGTGCTGCGCGGGCCGCAGTCGACCATCCAGGGGCTCAACGCGCTGGCGGGCGGAATCGTCATCACCAGCAAGAACCCCACTCTGGATCGTTGGACCGGCGATGCACGGGTGCTCTGGACCGAGCATGACGATCGCACCTTCTCGGCCGCCGTGGGCGGCCCGATCGTCCGGGACGAACTCGGCGTACGGCTTTCGGCCGAACGCCGCGCGGATCGCGGGCTGATCAAGAACGTCACGCGCGGCGGCTATGACGACGAGCTCAAGTCGCTGAACCTGCGCGGCAAGGTGCTCTGGACGCCCAGCGCGCTGCCCGGCCTCGAAGCGGTAGCCAGCTACAACCGGGTGCGGCGCGACGGCGGCTATCTCTACGAATATGCGCGCACCGACGTGCCGGACTATTTCAACAACCGCATCTCCACCGGCGACCAGCCCAGCCGCGGCAAGATCGCCAGCGACATCGCCGTGCTCAATCTCAGCTATCCGGTGGCGGAAAACCTGAAGCTGTCGAGCGTCACTTCGTGGAACCGCTCCAAGGTCCACTCGGTGATCGACACCGACGGCACGCCGCAGGATATCCAGGCGATCGACAATCGCTATCTCTACAAGACGCTGACGCAGGAACTGCGCCTCAACTACGAAGGCGAGCGGTTGAGCGGGCTGCTCGGTGCCTGGTATTATCGCCGCACCGGTTCGATCGTCTCGAACAGCCGCATCAACATCGCCACGCCGACTTCCACGATCGCCGGGCTGCTGCAATCCAATGGCTTCAACGCGGCGACGTCGCAGTTCATCGCCAACGCCTATACCGCCCAGCTTCCGGTCATCCCGGTCGCCTATAGCGCGCAGCAGCCCGAAAAGGTCGAGACGATGGCCCTGTTCGGGGATGCCCGTTTCAAGGTGACGGATCGCCTGACCCTGATCGGCGGCTTCCGCTTCGATCACGAGCGCAACCGCTATGCGGCGGAAACGCTGGCAACGTTCAACGGCACCTTGCCGGACGTGAACTTCATGGGCACCGCTTATGCGCCGGTGATCTCGGTCATCAATCAGGGCGTGCTGGGCCTGGTGTCCGACGCATCCTCGCCCTACGCCTCCAACAGCCGCACGTTCAACGCCTTCCTGCCGAAGGCCGGTATCAGCATGGACTGGACGCCGGACATCACCACCGCCCTCACCGTGCAGCGGGCCTATCGCTCGGGCGGGTCGAGCCAGAACCCGGCGCGGGCGGAACTGGTGCCCTATGATCCCGAATATAGCTGGAACTATGAGGGTTCGCTGCGCTCCAAGTGGCTGGATGGCCGCCTGACGCTGAACGCCAATGTGTTCTACATGGAGTGGAAGGACCAGCAGGTCACCGCCTACTTCGGGCTGAACGCCTACGACTACAACACGGTCAATGCGGCGGGTTCGCACCTCTACGGCTTCGAGGTTGAGGCTACCGCAACGGTGGCGCCGGGGATCGACCTCTATGCCTCGGTCGGCCACGTTCGCACCAAGTTCGACGAATTCACCCTGCCGACGGGAGCGACCAGCGCGATCGACCTCCAGGGCACGCAGTTCCCCTATGCCCCGCGCTGGACGCTGGCGGGCGGCGCGAACGCCCGGTTCGGCGGCGGCTTCACCGCGAACGTCAATGCCAACTACCGCACTTCGGTGTTCACCGGCGTCGGTCAGGACCAGGCTCAGTTCAAGGTGGGCGCGCGCACCGTGGTCAACGGCCGGATCGGCTACGAGACCGAGAACTGGTCGATCTTCGGCTTCGTGCGGAACCTCTTCAACGAGGAATACAAGCAATACGAATATGCGGCGATCCACCAGGCGATCCTGGGCGAGCCGCAGACCTTCGGAGTGGGTGCGGGGGTCCACTGGTGATCTACGGGGCAAGCCTTCTGCTCATCGCGGGAGGCGCGCTCGGCGCTTTCCTGCTGCGGCGATCGTGGTTGCGACGCGACGGTTCGGCCCTCGGCTTGATTGCCGGGGGCTGGGTCGTTCTGCTCGGCCTCCTGCTGGCTTCGGCATTCCTGATCGGTCCTGTGAAAGGCACAGCGCTGGCGCTCGCCATGGAAGGGATCGGCGCGTTGCTGGTGATCTGGCTTGGGCGCGTGCGCCGCAAGGCCGGGCGCCTGCGCGAGGTTGACGTCGCTCCGGAGCCGCTGGAAGAGCCCGGCCGGGTCTGGCGCGGGGTGCTCCGTACCCTGCTGGCCGGGCCGCTGGGCATGACCGCCGCGATGGCCGTGGCCTTCTGCCTGACTGTCTACATGCCCGGCGACCCGCGCACGCGCATCGTCGTCGGCGGTCTGCTGATGCCGGTGCTCTGGGGGCTTGCCATGACCTGGACCCTGGCCGACCGCCGCATCCTGCGCGCCACGGTGGTGCTGGTCGGCACCAGCGTGACCGGCTTCGGCCTTGCTTGGCTTGGGGCACATCTGGGAGCCTCGGCATGAGCAATACCCGCAAGAAGCAGTGGCGCTGGCCGATCTCGCCCGAGACGGTGCGCTCGGTGCTCAGCAGCCATTCGATCCTCGGCCTCGCGTTCGCCGCGGTGATCTATCTGGTCTGCGTGACCGGCACGATCGCCGTCTTCGCCCCCGATCTCGAACGCTGGGAAGTGCCCGCCACGCCGGTGGCCCGCAGCCTGAGCGACCAGGCCGCCGCGCGCGCCATCGCCGAGGGCGCCAGGCACACGGCCGGCGATGCGGCGCTCTATCTCAACATGCCGAGCAGCGCGCTGGAGGGCGCCACGCTGGTCGCCTTCAGCCCGACGTTCGAGCGCAAGTGGGCGGTGGCCGAGGATGGCTCGCTGTCCGATCTCGAAGCGGTCTGGACGGAGTTCCTGATCCATCTCCACGTCAACCTCCACCTGCCGCGAAGCTGGGGCGAGTTCATCGTCGGGCTGACCGGCGTGGCGCTGCTGTCCTCGCTGGTTTCCGGTATTCTCGCCCACCCGCGCGTGCTCCGCGACGCCTTCCACCTGCGGCTTGGTGGCTCGCGGCGATTGCAGGAGGCGGACCTGCACAACCGCCTGGGCATCTGGGCGCTGCCGTTCCACTTCACGCTGGCGCTTACCGGCGCGCTGCTGGGGCTGAGCACGATCATCGTCGCGGTCCTGGCCCTGCTGCTCTATCCCGAAGGCGGGATGAAGAAGGTCTACGAGCTGTTCCTCGATGCGCCGCCGCCGGTCGATGCGCGCGCGGTGCCGCTGCCCGACATCGCCGCGCTCATCGCGCAGGCGCGCCGGCAATCCCCGGAAGCCGCGCCGCAGAACGTGGTCGTCGAACGTCCCGGCCGCGCCGACATGCGCGTCGCGGTTCATGGCGCGCGGCCCAGGCTGCTCGTCCAGCAGGATGAAACCCGGTTCGACGCGGCGGGCAAGGCCATCGCGCAGGAACATCCCGAGGACTTCGTTGCCGGAACCCGCATCCTGGGCGGCATCGGCCAGCTTCACTTCGGCTGGTATGGCGGACTGGCGGTGCGGCTTGCCTATGGCCTGCTGGGCATTGCGCTCTGCGTGGTGACCTCCAGCGGCGTGACGATCTGGCTCGCCCGTCGCCGTGACCGGGGCCGACCCGCGCCGCAATGGGAGCGGATCTGGACTGCCGTCTGCTGGGGGCAACCCGCTATTCTCGCGCTGACGGCACTGCTGGCGTGGTTTGTACCCGCAGCCCCGCTTCCGGGCCTATGGCTGGCGCTCACAGTGCTGTCGATCCTGGTCAGCGCCCTAGCGCGCAGCGTGCCGGGCGCCTCGCTCTCCCGGATCTGGCGCTGGGTGCTGGTGGTCATGCTGGTCGCCCTGGCCCTGCTCCACGGCGTGACGGCGCTGCCGAAAGGCGGTTCGCTTCTGGTTGACGGTCTGCTTCTGGCAGGCGCGCTGGGCGTTCTGGCGGTGCAGCTTCGCAACCGTCCCAAGCCCATTCCGGCAAGCTAAAGGGAAAATCACCAGACGAAAATACACCGGGGGCGCCGGGTCGTTGAGGATGTGCCCTGCAGCTGACCTTCCCGAAAACGGGAACGCTCTTTGATGAGCGCCGTTCATGACCTCATACGAATTAACCCAGTGCCTTATCGCGATCTCATGCGTTATTCCTGACTTCCGGACGGAAACTGCCGTCCTGGTGCGAAGGACGGGCAATGAGCGAGACGGCGCAATTCGAGGTATCCAGACGGTCGGTTCTGGCAGGCGGCGCGGCAAGCGTCGGCATAACTGCCATGCCTGCCGTCGCGGAAGGAGCGGCACCCATGACGCAGCAGCCCCCGACGATGGCGGTAAACTTCAAGGTCAATGGAAAGGGGCAGGCGCTCACGCTCGATACGCGTACGACCCTGCTCGACGCTCTGCGCGATCACGTGGGCCTGATGGGAACCAAGAAGGGCTGCGACCATGGGCAGTGCGGCGCCTGCACGGTTCTGGTGAACGGAACACGGATCAATTCCTGCCTGAGCCTGGCCGTCATGCACGAAGGCGATGCGGTGACGACGATCGAGGGGCTGGGCACGCCGGAAGAACTGCACCCGATGCAGGCGGCTTTCGTGAAGCACGACGGTTTCCAGTGCGGCTATTGCACGCCGGGCCAGATCTGCTCGGCCGTTGCGGTGCTGGAGGAGATCAGGGCGGGCATTCCCAGCCATGTCCAGGGCGACGTCGGCGGTGCTCCGGAGATGAGCGTGCTGGAGATGCGCGAGCGGATGAGCGGCAATATCTGCCGCTGCGGCGCCTACTCGAACATCGCCGAGGCCATGGCGGAAGTGGCGGGCGTCCGGATTGCCGAGACCCATGACGCGGAGGTGGAAGCGTGAAGGCCTTCACTTACGAACGCGCGAAGACGCCCGCCGCCGCCGCGGCCGTAGCGGCCCACAAGGGCGCCAAGTTCATTGCCGGGGGCACCAACCTGCTTGACCTGATGAAGCTGGAGATCGAAACGCCGACGCACCTCGTCGACGTGCAGGATCTCGGGCTGGACCGGATCGAGGAGACCGGGGAAGGCGGCCTGCGTATCGGCACGCTCGTCAGCAACACTGCTCTGGCGGCGGATCGACGCGTGCGGCGGGACTATGGCGTGCTTACCCGCGCCATCGTGGCGGGCGCCTCGGGCCAGCTTCGCAACAAGGCGACCACCGGCGGCAACCTGCTCCAGCGCACCCGCTGCCCTTATTTCTACGACACCAACCAGGCCTGCAACAAGCGCAAGCCCGGCTCCGGCTGCGCGGCGATCGGCGGGTTCAGCCGCCAGCTTGGCGTGGTCGGCACCAGCGACGCCTGCATCGCCACCCACCCCAGCGACATGGCGATCGCCCTGCGCGTGCTGGATGCCTCGGTCGAGACGGTCGATGCCGCCGGCAAGACCCGCAGCGTGCCGGTCGGAGAGTTCCACCGCCTTCCGGGCAACACCCCGCATGTGGAGAACGTGCTCCAGCCCGGCGAGCTGATCACGGCGGTCACCCTGCCCAAGCCTCTGGGCGGGCGGCACTTCTATCACAAGGTCCGCGACCGCGCGTCCTATGCCTTTGCGCTGGTGTCCGTCGCGGCGGTGCTGAACAAGGACGGCAGCGGCCGGGTCGCCTTCGGCGGCGTGGCGCCCAGGCCCTGGCGTGTGGAGGCTGCCGATGCGCAACTGCAGAGCGGTGCCGGTGCCGTGGCGAAGACAGCCTTCGCCGATGCGCGTCCCACCCATGAGAATGCCTTCAAGGTCACTCTGGCCGAACGCACGCTGGCGGCCCTTATCGCGGAGAACCGGGCATGAAGTTCGATACGCCTGCGGGCAAGAACCCGATCGACGCGATGAAGGTCATCGGCCAGGCCGTCGATCGCGTGGACGGCAAGCTGAAGACCACCGGCCAGGCGCCCTATGCCTATGAGCATGGCGATGTTCCCGCCAAGCCTGCCTATGGCTATGTGATAGGTGCAGGGATCGCCAAGGGCCGCATCGTCTCGATGAACACGGCCGAGGCGAAGCGGATGCCCGGCGTGCTGGCGGTGGTCAGCGCCGAGAATGCGCAGCCGCTTGGCAAGGGCAGGATGAACACCGCCAAACTGCTGGGCGGTCCGGCCATCGAGCACTATCACCAGGCCGTGGCGGTTGTGGTGGCGGAGAGCTTCGAGCAGGCGCGCAGCGCGGCCAATGCCGTGCGGATCGAATATGCGCGTGCCGATGGCCGCTTCGATCTGGCCAAGGCGAAACCCGGCGCGCAGCCGCTGACCGGAAGCGACGCCGATACCCATACCGGCGATTTCGAAGGCGCTTTCGCCTCGGCGCCGGTGAAGTTCGACCAGACCTACACCACGCCCGACCAGAACCACGCGATGATGGAGCCTTTCGCGACGATCGCCTGGTGGGAAGGCGACGCGCTTTCGGTCTGGACGTCGAACCAGATGATCGCCTGGAACAAGAGAGAGCTGGCGGCCACCTTCAAGATACCGCCGGAGAAGGTCCATGTCCGCTCGCCCTATGTCGGGGGCGGTTTCGGCGGCAAGCTGTTCCTGCGTGCCGACGCGGTGATGGCGGCGCTGGGTGCGAAGGCCTGCGGGAGGCCGGTGAAGATCGCCCTGCCGCGTCCGTTCATGGTCAATAACGCCACCCATCGGCCCGCAACCATCCAGCGCATCCGCATCGGCGCCACGACCGAAGGGCACATTACCGCGATCGGGCATGAAAGCTGGTCGGGCGATCTACCCGGCGGCGGTCCGGAGGCGGCGACGCAGCAGACCAAGCTGCTCTACGCCGGGGCCAATCGCCTCACCGCCATGCGGCTGGCGGAGCTGGACCTTCCCGAGGCCAATGCCATGCGCGCGCCGGGCGAGGCGCCGGGCCTGATGGCGCTGGAGATCGCCATCGACGAGACGGCGGAAAAGCTTGGCATGGATCCGGTGAAGTTCCGCGTGCTCAACGATACCCAGGTCGATCCCGAGCATCCCGAGCGGAAGTTTTCCCAGCGCAATCTGGTGCGCTGCCTGGAAGAGGGCGCGCAGCGCTTCGGCTGGAACCGGCGCAGCGCCAAGCCCGCGCAGACCCGCGAGGGCCGCTGGCTGATCGGCCTCGGCGTGGCCGCGGCGTTCCGCAACAACATCAACATGACCTCGGCCGCACGCGTGCGACTGGCGGCCGACGGCATGGTGACGGTCGAGACGGACATGACCGATATCGGCACTGGCTCCTACACGATCATCGCCCAGACGGCGGCGGAGATGATGGGCCTGCCGGTCGAGAAGGTGCGCGTGAAGCTGGGGGATTCCTCGTTCCCGGCATCGGCGGGCTCGGGCGGCCAGTGGGGCGCCAACAGCTCGACCTCGGGCGTCTACGCGGCCTGTTCCAAGCTGCGCGAGCTGGCCGCGCAGCGTCTGGGCATGGACCCGGCGACGGCGGAATTCGTCGATGGCGAAGTGCGCGCGGGCAATCGCTCGGCCGCGCTGGCGGAAGCGGCGAAGTCCGGCGAGATCGTTGCCGAGGAGACCATGCAGTGGGGCGATCTGGCCAAGACCTTCCAGCAGTCCACCTTCGGTGCGCACTTCGTGGAGGCGGCGGTGGATTCCTACACCGGCGAAACGCGGGTGAGGCGGATGCTGGCGGTCTGCGCGGCCGGGCGTATCCTCAATCCCAAGACCGCGCGCAGCCAGGTGATCGGCGCCATGACCATGGGTGTCGGTGGCGCGCTGATGGAGGAACTCGCGGTCGACAAGCGCTTCGGCTTCTTCGTCAACCATGACCTTGCCGGATACGAAGTGCCGGTGCACGCCGATATTCCGCACCAGGAGGTGGTCTTCCTGGACGAGGCGGACGACAAAGTCTCGCCCATGAAGGCCAAGGGCGTGGGTGAACTCGGCCTTTGTGGCGTGGGCGCGGCGGTCGCCAACGCGGTCTACAACGCCACCGGCGTGCGCGTCCGCGACTATCCGATCACGCTCGACAAGTATCTGGCGAAGCTGCCTGCCATCGCCTGACGCCTAACGGCACGAGCTTGGGCAGGCCCGGAGAGGCACGCTGAAACAGGCTACGTCATCCTGAACTTGTTTCAGGATCCATTCCGCCTCCCGGCTCCGTCTGGGCGTGCTGGGCGATGGATCCTGAAACGAGTTCAGGATGACGGTTGGCCGGAGTGGGGGGGCCGGTTTCACCACCGACACCATTCTGGCCCAGCAGAAGGTCCGCAACCAGCTCCGGCGCTGAAGGGAAATAGAAGTGCATGTAGCTCGCCGTGAGCGGGCCGTGGCGGAAAATCTGCTCGCCCTTGCGCCCGTCCGGCGTCTGGGCGAGCACGATCGGGGGAAGGGTCGTTTCGAGCTGGGAATAGTGGAAAGTGTGGCCGCGCACCGCGTGGCCGTCCAGCACCGCCTCCTGCATGCCAAGCGCGACGAGGCGCTTCTGCATGGTCGCGCGGGCAGGCAGCAGGCCCAGCATCGGCGCGCTGCCGCCCGCCGCATCCGTGAGCCTTTCGCAGGCATAGAGCATACCGCCGCATTCGGCGAGGATCGGTCGGCCTGCCGAGAAATGGGCGCGGATCGCCTCGATCATCGGACGATTGGCGGATAGCGCCGCCAGATGAAGCTCCGGATAGCCGCCGGGCAGCCAGAGTGCGTCGCAGTCCGGCAGAGGGGCGTCCCGCAAGGGCGAGAAGAACGACACTAGCGCCCCCGCGCGTTCCAGGAAGTCCAGGTTGGCGCGGTAGACGAAGGCGAAGGCTTCGTCGCGGGCCACGGCGATGCGTCGCTCCGCCAGTGTGGCAGGCGGCAGCGACGGGGACCGGGCCGGCGGGAAGGAGGCGGGGTCTGGCAGCCACAGGGCACTCTCGGGGATAAGGTCGGCGGCGCGGTCGATGCGGGCTTCGAGGTCCGCGATTTCGCCTGCCTGCACGAGGCCGAGATGGCGTTCGGGCAGGCCCATGGCCTCGTCACGCCGCAGAGCGCCGAGCCATTGCACGCCCGAGCCTTGGGGCATCCCGCGTTCCAGCAATTCGGCGTGGCGGTCGCTGCCGACGCGGTTGGCGAGCACGGCCGCCACCTTCACGTCCTTGCGATAGGTAGCGAGCCCGTGGACGAGCGCGCCGAAGGTCTGCGCCATCGAGGAGCCGTCGAGCACGGCCAGCACCGGCAGCCCGAACAATCGGGCCAGATCGGCCGAGGAAGGCGTGCCGTCGAACAGGCCCATTGCGCCTTCGACCAGGATCAGGTCCGCCTCACTGGCCGCCTCGTGCAACAGCGCGCGGCACTGCTCCTCGCCGCACATGAACAGGTCCAGCTGGTGGACCGGCGCCCCGCTGGCCACTTCGTGGATCATGGGATCGAGGAAGTCCGGGCCGCATTTGAACACGCGCACCCGGCGTCCGGCGCGGACGTGGCGGCGGGCGAGGGCGGCCGTGACTAGGGTCTTGCCCTGCCCCGACGAGGGCGCGGTGACGAGCAGCGCGGGGCAGGCGTTTGCCGGTGCCTCCAGGGATGGAGATGCAGATATCGCTGGGACGGGCAGGCTTGGCAGCGGTTGATTCACAGTTCCCCCTTCGACGCAAACGCTCGTAAGTCGTCACGCGAAGGTGCCCTCTTCCGCAAGAGAGCAGGAACTTCGTCCGCCCGGTACATCCCGCCCGCGCGAAGGATCGACGGCGAAGGGCCGGTTTCCTGACTTCCCGGATCCTCGCGCCTTCCGCCGCCTTCTCGAAGCGGCCGCTTCAATGGCGTGGTGGCGGGGCGCATCCCCGGTTACAGTTGCGGGAGCAGTGCCGGCAGTCACGGATAGCTTCCGTGGTCCGGACTTCCCGATTAAGCCCTTGCGGGCACCCCTTGCGCCGGGTGGACTATGGGACTTCGCGGGCCTGCGCAAGTATCGGCGCGGCCCCCCTCTTGCACGGCGCAGCGCCAGCCGATAGGGGCGCCCCTGCGACAGGTTCCCCGCGAGGGGATCAAAAGGGAACGCGGGTTCAATACCCGGGCTGCCCCTGCAACTGTACGCGGAGAGCCGTGCGGCCATTTCGCCATTGGGGGTGCAAACCCCTGAGAAGGCGGCCGAAACGGCATTGACCCGTGAGCCAGGAGACCTGCCCGTCGCAGTCGTTCTTCGACCGGACAGGGTGAGCCGGCCGAACGGGGCATTTCCTCGCTGAGCGACAGCCACTGCCGTGCCCGCAAGCGGCGCGAAAGGGCCTGTCGTCGTGTCTCGCGACTGCATGTCCTTCGCCTGCCTGTCGAGCGTGGCCGGGTTCGACGCTCGCTTAAAGGATATGCCGTGAACTTCCGAATTTCTGCCGCCAGCACTCTTGTTCTTGCACTGGCTCTCCATCCCATGGTCGCGTCTGCCGAAGAGGCGGCGGAGGCCTCCACTGCCGACCGGATCGTCGTCAGCGCGCTGCGCACCCCGGTCGCGGCCGATCGCGTGGCCGACAGCGTCACCTTGCTGGACGAAGCGCAGATCGTCGCGGCGCAGCCGATCGCGCTTACCGACATGCTGCTGCGCACGCCCGGCATCAGCATTTCGCGCAATGGCGGCTACGGCACCACCACCTCGCTGCGTATCCGGGGTGCCGACGCCGGGCAGTCGGTGATTGTGATCGACGGCATGCGCCTGTCCGACGCGTCCTCGACCGCCGGCGGATATGGCTTCGCGAACATGTTCGTGGACGATGCCGAACGGATCGAGATCCTGCGCGGCCCGCAGTCCATCCTCTGGGGCAGCGATGCCATCGGCGGCGTGGTCAACGTCCGCACCCGCCGCCCGACCGAACCGCTGGAAGGCAGCTTCGCACTGGAAGCCGGAACCCATGACACGGTTTCGGCGCGTGCCGGTGTAGGCGGCACCTCCGAGGCGGTGGACTGGCGCCTCTCCGCCTCGCGCTTCACCACGGACGGCATTTCGGCACGGTCCAACGGCACCGAGGACGACGGCTACCAGCGCAGCGCCGCCAGCGGCACCCTGACCTTCCGGGTCGCGCCGGGCGTGTCGCTCGACGTGCGGGGCTACTGGTCGGATTCGAAGAACGATTTCGATGGCACTTCGGGCGACTCCCTGGCCTATGGCCGGACGGAGGAATGGTCGGGCTATGCCGGGCTCAACTTCACCCTGTTCGGCGGCAGGTTGGCGAACCGGGTGGCGGTGCTTCAGACCGAAACGGACCGCCGGAACTACGACCCCGCCCGCTCGATCCGCCAGATCACCTTCGATGCCCATGGCCGCGTGCGCCGGTTCGAATATCAGGGAACCTACACGTTCTCCGACGCCGTGCAGGCCGTGTTCGGCGCCGAGCGCGAGGAGCAGCGGATGACCACCGCATCGCCTTCGAACAGCGCCACGCCCTATGTGCTGACGCCGGAAAAGGTGGATACGAACAGCGTCTACGGCGAGTTGCGGGTTACGCCCGTGGTGGGCCTCACCGTCAGCGGCGGTGCGCGCTACGACCACCAGTCGCGCTTCGGCGGCAACACGGTGTTCAGCGCGGGCGCGGTCTATACGCCCAACGGCGGCGCCACCGTGCTGCGCGCCAGCTATGACGAGGGCTTCAAGGCCCCGTCGCTCTACCAGTTGTTCAGCATGTATGGCGTGAACGACCTGAACCCGGAAAAGGCCAAGGGCTGGGAAATCGGCGCCGAGCAGGGCTTCGGCGAGGCGTTGCGCCTGTCCGCGACATGGTTCGAGCGCGATACCGACAACCTGATCGACTTCGCCTATTGCCCCACGAGCGGCGCCCTGCCGGATGTGTGTTATGTTCCCGGCACCACCACCTCACGCTTCGGCTACTATGCCAACGTCAAGGCCAGCCATGCGCGCGGGCTGGAACTGGCGGCTTCGGCCAGGTGGGGTGTGCTCTTCGCCGAGGGCAACTACAGCTGGATCGAGGCCGAGGACCGGACGGAGGGCAGCGCCACTTACGGGCGCCAGCTTCAGCGCGTGCCGCGTCACCTGGCCAATGTCGAAGCGGGCGTGGACCTGCCGCAGGGCATGCGGGCAAGCGTCGCCGCGCGCTATTCGGGCGAAAGCTACAACGCCGCGACCGGCACCGCGACGCTCGACGACTACTGGCTGGTGGACTTGCGCGCGCAGTGGCAGGTCAGGGAAGGGCTGATTCTTCAAGGACGTATCGAAAACGTGGGCGATGAGAAGTATGAGACCGTAAGCGGCTACGGCACGCTCGGCCGCACCGTCTATCTGGGCCTGAGGAGCCGCTTCTGATGCTGCGTCCCGTCGAACCCGGTCCATCAGTGGTGGTGTGCAGCACCTGCCGTCACTCGGCGGAAGCGCGCGAGGATGACGAAGGCCGTCGCGGCGGCGTGCTGCTGGCCGAGGCGATGCGCGCGGTGCAGGCGGTCGAGACCACGCTTCAGGGCGTGGCGGTCCAGGAAATGCCCTGCCTGTTCGCCTGCCAGCGCCACTGCACGGTGGCGATCCGCGCGCCGGGCAAGCTCGGTTACGTTCTCGGAGACTTCGCGCCGGACGAGGGCGCGGCCCGCGCGATCCTGGAATATGCCGTGCGCCATGCCGCCAGCGAGCATGGGCAAGTGCCCTATCGCGAGTGGCCGCAGGGCGTGAAAGGCCATTTCATCACCCGGACGCCGCCCGAAGGATTTGTGGGGACATGATCCGCTTCGACGACCGCGCCGCTTTTGCGGCGGCGCTGGCAGACCTGCCCGCGCCGGACGGCGAGGCGGCGGAGGCCGCGCGCAGTCGGCAGGCCAGGCTGACCAAGCCGGCCGGTTCGCTGGGGCGACTGGAGGACATCGCGGTGTTCATGGCCGGGTGGCAGGGGCGCGAGCGACCACGCGCAGAGCTTATCCGCGCCGTCGTTTTCGCCGGCAACCACGGGGTCGCCGCGCGCGGGGTGAGTGCCTACCCGCCCGAAGTCACCGCGCAGATGGTCGCCAATTTCGAGGCGGGCGGAGCAGCGATCAACGCCCTGACCGCTGCCTGCGGTGCAGAGCTTTCCGTGGTGCCGCTCGAACTCGATCGCCCGACCGGCGACATCACCCGAGAGTCCGCCATGAGCGAGGCGGAGTGCCTGGCGGCGCTCAATGCCGGCGCGGCTTCGGTGGCGGCGGGCAGCGACCTGTTGTTCGTGGGCGAGATGGGCATCGGCAACACCACCCCCGCCGCGGCGCTGGCGGCGCGGGTTTTCGGGGGCGAGGTTCGGGAATGGGTGGGACGCGGCACCGGCCTCGATGATGCGGGAATCTTGCGCAAGGCGGAGGCGGTCGCGGTGGCGCTCGCACTGCACGGGACGCATTGCCCGGATGCCTTCGAGACCCTGCGCCGGCTTGGCGGGCGCGAGATCGCGGCCATGGCGGGCGCGGTACTGGCGGCGCGCCATTTGCGTGTGCCGGTCCTGCTCGACGGCTTCATCACATGCGCCGCCATGGCGCCCCTGTTCGCGGACAATGCCGCGTTCCTCGCGCATTGCCTGGCCGCGCATTGTTCGGCCGAGGCTGGACACGCCCGCTTGCTGGACCGCTTCGGGCTGGACCCGCTGCTCCACTTGAGCATGAGACTGGGCGAGGGATCGGGGGCGGCGGTGGCGGCCCAGATCGTGCGCTCGGCGCTGGCGGCTCATGGGGGCATGGCCACTTTCGAGGAAGCCGCCGTGGCGGGAGCTGGAACTGGGGCTGGAAGCGCGTGAGCGGGATTCTCGTCCACCTCATGCGTCACGGCGCGCCGCAGCAGCCGGGACTTCTGCTGGGACATCGCGACGATGCGCCGACGCCTGCGGGCGTGGCCCGCTGCGTCACGCGGGCGATGGGGCTCGCGTTCGACCGGGTGGTGTCCTCCGATCTGCGCCGGTCGAGCATCCCCGCCGCGCAGATCGCGGTCACGCGCCGGCAGAGCCATGACCTGGACCCGCGCTGGCGGGAACTCGATTTCGGCGCGTGGGACGGGCTGGCTCCCCATCAGCTCGACCCTTCCGTGCAGGCGCGGTTCTGGGACGATCCGGAGACTTTCGCGCCGCCGGGCGGCGAGCGCTGGTCGCATCTCTGCGCGCGGGTCGGCGATGCGCTTACCCAGATCGATCGCGCCAGCCTGATCGTTACCCATGGCGGCGCCATGCGCGCTGCGCTGTCGGTGCTGTTCGGGTTCGACCACCGGCAGGTCTGGGCTTTCGAACTGCCTTACGGCGCTTTCGTCAGCCTGCGCGTCTGGCCCGGCGATGGGCTGCCCGCCGCGCAGATCATCACGCTCGACAGTGGAAAGCCGGCATGAGGCGGCTGGTGCTGGCCCTCCAGTTCCTGACCCGCCTGCCGCTGCCGACGGTTCGTGCCGAGCCGGAGGATTTCGCGAAATCCATGCGCTGGTTCCCGGTCGCGGGACTGGCGGTCGGTGCGGCCGTCGCCGGTGCCTGGTGGCTGGGACGGCAGAGCGGCGACCCATGGATCGCGGCGCTGCTGGGGCTTCTGGCCTGGGCGGCGATAACCGGAGCGCTGCATCTCGACGGCCTTGGCGACGTGGCGGACGGCGCCGGCGCGGCGCACAAGGCCATGAACGACGACACCCGGCGGGCGCGGCTCTCGGCAGTCATGGCCGATCCGCACCTCGGCAGTTTCGCGGTGGTGGCGATCGGCATGCAACTTCTGGCCAAGCTGGTGCTGCTTCACGGTCTCGCTCCGGATCAGGGGTGGGCGTTGCTGCTCGTGGCACCGCTGGCGCGCATCGCGCCCCTGGCGTGGACCCTGGCGCTACCGTCGCTTCATGAGGGACTGGGTAGCCGATTTCGCAAGGCGGTGACCTGGTGGCATGTCGGTCTCTGGGTCGTGCTTGGGGGGGCGGTAAGCCTGCTCGTCGCGCCGCCGCTGCTGGCCGCGATCGTGGCAATACCTGCCTGGGGCTGGTGGCTGCACCGCAGGATCGGCGGCATTTCGGGAGACGGCCACGGTGCCGGGATCGAAGTGGTCGAAACGCTGCTGCTGCTTGCCCTCGTGGCCGCGCGATGAGCGGCGCTTTCGTTTTCCACGGCGGCCGGGTGAGCGAGGCGGCGCAGGTCTACGGCGGTGCTCCGGAGGACTGGCTGGATCTCTCGACCGGCCTCAACCCCCGGCCATGGCCCGCCACCGGAACGATCGACTGGACGGCCTTGCCCGACCCCGAGGCGCTGGCGCGGCTCGAAGCCGCAGCCGCGCGGCATTTCGGCGTTGCACCGGAACTGTGCTGCGCGGTGCCGGGAAGCGAGACCGCGCTGCGCCTGCTGGCCAAGGCGCTGGACCTGCCGGGACGTTCGCTGGTGCCCGGCTATCGCACCCACCGGGAAGCATTCTTCCCCTCCCGACCGGCGCGGTTCGGTGAGCAGCCCGGGACGAAGGAAGTCTTCGTCTTCGCCAACCCCAACAACCCGGACGGCGTGCTGCGCGATCCGGAGGCGGTGATCGAATGGGCCGAGCGGATCGACCGTTCCGGAAGCTTCCTGATCGTCGACGAGGCCTTCGCTGATTGTCACCCCGAGTCCAGCGTCGCCCATGCGGTCGCGCCGGGGCTGCGGATGATCGTCCTGCGTTCGTTCGGCAAGTTCTTCGGTCTGGCCGGTTTGCGGCTGGGCTTCGTGCTGGGGCCGCCCGCACTCATGCTGCTGCTGCGGCAGATGCTGGGAAGCTGGCCGGTCCACGCCGCCGCGCTTTCGCTGGGAACCGCCGCCTATGAGGACAGCGCGTGGATCGCCCGGACGCGGGCCGAACTGCCGACCCGCGCCGAAGCGCTGGATGCCGTGTTGCGCCGCCATGGTCTGATGGCCGAGGGCAGTTGCCCGCTGTTCCGGCTGGTCACCGGCTGCGATGACCAGGCATTGTTCGAGCGGCTCGCCGGCAAACGGATACTCGTGCGTCCCTTTTCCGAGCACCCGGGCTGGGTACGCTTCGGAGTGCCCGCCGATCCCGCCGCGCTCGCACGTCTGGACGATGCGCTGGGGCGCGTAGCCGGATGATCGCGCCGGTCGCCTTCGTCGCCATGGCGCTGGAAGGCGTGCTCGGCTGGCCGGGACGGCTCTATGACGCGATCGGGCATCCCGTCGGGCTCTTCGCGAAGGCGATTTCCGGCTGCGAGCGCAAGCTCAACCGCCCGGACTGGTCGGACATGGCACGGCGCATCGCCGGGCTTGGCGCGATGCTGGGCCTGATCGGCGCCGTGCTGGCGGGCATGGGGCTGGCGGTCTGGCTGGTGCGCGGATCGGCGGGGGAATGGGCATGGCTGCTGCTGGCGGTGCTGGCATGGCCCGCGCTAGCCGCGCGCAGCCTCGACGACCACGTCAGCCCGGTGCTGGCGGCGCTGGAGGCGGGCGACCTTGCGCGGGCGCGCCATGCCGTGGGCATGATCGTGGGCCGCGATACCGCCGCGCTGGACGAGGCGGGCGTGGCCGGGGCCGCCATCGAGAGCCTGGCCGAAAGCTTTTGCGACGGCGTGGCGGCGCCGCTGTTCTGGCTGCTCCTGGGCGGTGTTCCCGGAGCCTGGGGCTACAAGGCGATCAATACGGCGGACAGCCTGATCGGCCACCCGGAGGAGCCGCTGCGCGCCTATGGCTGGGCGGCGGCACGAATCGACGATCTGGCGAACCTGATGCCCGCGCGACTGGCGGGCGTGTTGCTTTGTCTTGCTGGTGGCGGCTGGCGGGTGATGATGCGCGACCATGGGCGACACGGCTCGCCCAATGCCGGTTGGCCCGAAGCGGCGATGGCAGGCGCGCTGGGCGTGCGGTTGGCCGGTCCGATCGTCTACGACGGAGTCCTTGCCTCCAAGCCGTGGATCGGGGAGGAGGGCCGTTCGGCGGGAACGGCGGACTTGCGGCGGGCGCGGGCGATCTATCGCCGGGCCTGCCTCTTGCTCTGGTTTGGCGCGCTGGGAGTGGAGGCGGGAGTGGCATGGCTGGCTTGATGTTGCAGGGGACCGGCTCGGACGTCGGCAAGTCCGTGCTGGTGGCGGGGTTGTGCCGCGCCCTCTCCAATCGCGGTCTCAGCGTGCTGCCGTTCAAGCCGCAGAACATGTCGAACAACGCCGCCGTCACGCCCGAGGGCGGAGAGATCGGCCGGGCGCAGGCCTTGCAGGCGCTGGCGGCGCGGGTGCCGCTCCACGTCGACATGAACCCGGTGCTGCTGAAGCCGCAGGCGGACCGCACCTCGCAACTCGTGGTTCACGGCGAAGTGCGCGGCACGCTGGGCAGCGCCAACTTCCGGGAGGCCCGCCGAACACTGCTGCCCGAAGTCATGGCCAGTTATCGGCGGCTGGAGGCGCGCTGCGACCTGGTGGTGGTGGAAGGCGCGGGCTCGCCTGCCGAGATCAACCTGCGCGCCGGGGACATCGCCAACATGGGCTTCGCGCGCGAGGCCGGAGTGCCGGTGGTGCTGGTGGGCGATATCGACCGGGGCGGGGTGATCGCCGCCGTGGCGGGAACGCGGGCCGTGATCGATCCCGAGGACGCGGCAATGATCCGGGGCTTCCTCATCAACAAGTTCCGGGGCGATCCGGCGCTTTTCATGGATGGCTATGCGGCGATCGAGCGGCTTTCCGGCTGGCGGGGCTATGGCGTCATGCCGTGGACCCCTGCGGTGGGACGCCTGCCGAGCGAGGACGCGGTCGTGCTCGAACGCGGGCTGGGTGGCGGTTCTGGCAAGCTGCTCGTGGCCTGCCCGATCCTGCCGCGCATCGCCAACTTCGACGATCTCGATCCGTTCCGGCAGGAATCGGGCGTGGAGGTGGCGATGCTCCCGCCGGGTACGCCGATCCCGGCGGAAGCGGCGCTGGTCGTGCTGCCGGGTTCCAAGGCGACCATGGCGGACATGGCCTTCCTGCGCACCGAAGGCTGGGACATCGATGTGCTGGCGCATCATCGGCGCGGCGGCATGATCCTGGGTATCTGCGGCGGCTACCAGATGCTGGGGCGCTCGATCGCCGATCCGCTGGGTATCGAGGGCGCGCCGGGGGAGATCGCGGGGCTCGGCCTGCTCGACGTGACGACCGTGCTGGGAGATCGCAAGGCCCTGCGAGAGGTTTCGGGCGTGGCGATGGGAGCGGAAATGGCCGGCTACGAGATGCACATGGGCGTTACCGAGCGGGGTGACGCCGCACCTTTCGCCATGCTGGGCGGTCGGCCGGACGGTGCGATCGACGCCTCCGGGCGGATCATGGGGACATATTGCCACGGCCTGCTCGCCTCGACCGGGCTGCGCGCCGAACTGCTGGCGCGGCTGGGCGGAACCAGCGACGGGCTTGATCATCACGCCGGGGTGGATGCCGCGCTGGACGAACTGGCCGTAGAGATGGAGCGCCATCTCGACATCGATGGCTTGCTGGCCCTCACGGAGTATCGCGCATGACCTGCACTCTGGTTCTCGGCGGTGCCCGCTCGGGGAAGAGCCGCCATGCGCAGGCGCTTGCGGAAGCGGTGCCGGGGCGGCTGGTCTATATCGCCACGGCGCAGGCGCTGGACGATGAGATGGAAGCGCGGATCGCCCGTCACCGGGAGGACCGTGGGCCGCGTTGGTCGACACGGGAGGCGCCGGTCGAACTTGCCGAGGCGATCGAGCGCGCGGCCGAGGAGGCGGACGCGGTATTGGTCGATTGCCTGACGCTCTGGCTTTCCAACCTGATGATGGCGGACGCGGCGTTGCAGCCTCGCTTCGATGGGCTTTGCCGCGCGATTGCCGCCTGTCCGAAGCCGCTCGTGCTGGTCGCCAATGAAGTGGGGCTGGGGATCGTCCCCGATACGTCGCTGGGGCGCCGGTTCCGCGACGAGGCGGGGCGGCTCAACCAGCAGGTCGCGGCGACGGTGACGCACGCGGTGTTCGTCGCGGCGGGATTGCCGCTGACCTTGAAGTAAGGCGGCAAGAAAAAAGCCGCTCCGGGTGAGGGAGCGGCTTGTCTTCGTCATCCCGGACTTGATCCGGGATCGCTGTCGGTCTTGAGGCGCCAGCCATCGAGCGAGGCGCGGCTCTTAGAGCGAGGCGCGGCTGGG
>NZ_JBJDRF010000046.1:0-40669 GCF_044987305.1 Novosphingobium sp. ZW T3_23 | reverse complement strand
GGGCGGGCAGGGTAGGCTCGAAGCCGGAAGGCTTGGGCGGCTTTTTCGCCAGCGCGGGGGGCGCAGCAAGCACTGTAAGCGCCGTCCCCGCCAGCAGGAGTGCGCGCGCGAGCATAGTCACAGCGTCTGGTTCGCGTTGCGCAGCATCTCGTCTACCGAGGAGATCATCTTCGAGTTGATCTCGTAGGCGCGCTGGGTCTCGATCATGTCCACCAGCTCCTCGACGATGTTGACGTTCGAGCCTTCGAGCATCCCCTGCCGGACCATCCCGCGCCCCTCTTCCCCGGCGATGCCGAGCTGCACCGGGCCACTGCCGGCGGTTTCGCGCAGGAAGTTGTCCGAAGCGGCCTGAAGCGCTGCCGGATTGGTGAAATTGGCGATGGTGATCTGGCCCAGTTCGGTCGGGTCGGTCTGCCCGTCCACTTGCGCCGATACGGTGCCGTTCTCGGCCACCGTGATCGCGGTCGCGCCTTCCGGCACGGTGATCGCGGGTTGCAGGAGGTAGCCCTGCGAGGTCACCAGCTCACCCTGCGGGGAGCGGGTGAAGTTCCCGGCGCGGGTATAGGCCAGCTCGCCGCCGGGCAGGGCGATCTGGAAATAGCCCTGCCCGTCCAGCGCGAGGTCGAAGGTATTGCCGGTGCTCTGGAGCGAGCCCTGCGTCTCCATGCGGCTGGTGGACTGCACGGCGACCCCGGTGCCCAGGTTGAGCCCGGTGGCATAAGTCGTCTCGCTGGAGGACTGCGCTCCCGCCACGCGCGAATCCTGATAGGCCAGGGTCGCGAAGTTGGCGCGGTCCTTCTTGAAGGCCGTGGTGCTGACGTTGGCCAGATTGTTGGCGATCACGCGCATCCGCGTGTCCTGCGCCTCCAGTCCGGTGCGGGCGACCTGTAGAGCGGAAGTGGGCATGTTCGGGTCCTCAGCTATCGATGCGCATCAGGCGCACGCTGCCCTCGTCGAGTTCGCGGGCGGTCTCGACGAGCTTGGTTCGCATTTCGAACAGGCGCTGGGCCGAGATCATCTCGGTCAGCACTTGCGAGGGAGAGACGTTCGAGCCTTCCAGTGAGCCGGGTATGACGCTGGCGTTTTCGTCCTGCGGCAGGACGCCGGGCGGGCCGCCGTCGGTGACGACGCGGAATACGCCGGTCAGGTCCTTGGCGATCCGCGATCCCGTCGGGTCCACCAGCTTGAGGCGGTCCACCCGTTGCGGCGGCTGGCCCGGCGTGGCGGGATCGGTGACGAGTATGCCGCCGTCCTGCGCGATCGTGACCACCGAACCCGGCGGCAGCGTGATCGGGCCACTTTCGCCCAGCACCGGCAGGCCCTCGCCGTTCTGGAGCACGCCGGTGACCGCGACCGACAGGTCGCCGCGCCGGGTATAGGCTTCGCCCCCGTCCCCGTCTCCTTCCGGGGCTTGCACCGCCAGCATCGCGTCGCCCTGCATGGCGACATCGAGCGGCTGGCCGGTGCGGTTGACTGAGCCGGACTTCATCGAGGCACCGATCACCTCGGTGCCGGAAAGTGCGCGCACTTCGATCTGCGGCCCTTCCAGCGTGTTCGGCGTGGCCTGGAGGATCTCGGCGCGGAAGCCGATGGTCTGGGCATTGGCCATGTTGCTGGCGGTCACGCGCTCGCGGTTGAGCGAGGCGTTCATGCCGGAGACGGCGGTGTAGATCAGGCGGTCCATGACGCGATGTCCATTCGGGCGGCTTTCGGTCAGGTCCGCAGGTTGATGATCGTCTGCGAGATCTGCGTCTCGGTATCGACCGCCTTGGCATTGGCCTGGAAATAGCGCTGCGCTGTGATCAGGCTGACCAGCTCTTCCGAAAGATCGACGTTGGAGCGCTCGATATTGCCCGAGAGCAGGCTGCCGTAGAGGCCGGAATCGGGCTGGCCATAGGAAGCCACGCCGGAGCGGCCGGTGGCCGACCACGAAGCATTGCCAAGCTGCTTCAACCCGTTGGGCGCGACGAAGGAGGCCAGCGCGACGACGCCGATCGTGACGTTCGAGGCATCGGCATAAGTCGCCACGACTTCGCCGGTGGGTTCGATGGTGATCCCGGCATATTCCGCACCGGCGGCGTTGGTCTGCGGGATGCGGGCCGACTGCGGCGTCGTGCCGGTGATCGCGCCATTGGCATCGACCGGGAAGACCTGAAGCCGCGACCCGTTGGTATTGTGGATGTAACCTTCGCCATCGGTCGCGAAAGATCCGGCGCGGGTATATTCGATCGAGCCGGACAGGGGCGAAGCGACGGTGAAGAAGCCCTCGCCGTTGATCGCCACGTCGAGCGCCGACCCGGTCTGCTCCATCGCGCCAAGCCCGAAGTTCTGCTGGATCGAGGCGACCCGCGCACCGATTCCGGTGGTCAGGGAGGGGTCGGTAAGGATCGAGGACGAGACGATGTCCGCGAAAGTGGTGTTGCTTTTCTTGAAGCCCGCCGTCTCGGCATTGGCGATGTTGTTGGAGATGACGTTGAGATCGGTCTGGGCACTCTTGAGCCCGGTGAGCGAGGTGTAGAAGGACATCGGATACTCCTGGAAATGGGCTTATTCGCGAGCCGCCAGCGCGGCGATCGCCGCCTGCGTGGCGGTCTGGGCGCTGACGAGAGTGTCGAGTTTGGAGGAGATGGTCTTGAGCGTGTCCGCCATCTCCGTGGTGCCGGCGAGGGCCGAGAACTGCGCCATCTGCGCAAGCATCTCGGTCTGGTCCATCGGGCTGAAGGGATCCTGCTGCTTCATCTGCGCGAGCATGAGCTTCAGGAAATCGCCCTGGTCGAGATCGCCCAAGGAGGTCTTGGAGTCCGTCGGTTTTGCGGTCCTGGCGGTGGATACGGCGGTGGTGTCGATAACGGTCATCTGAGCCTCATCGTGTCGAGCATGAGCTGCTTGGCGGTGGCGATGGCCTCGACCAGGTTCTGGTACTGGCGGGAGGCTTCGAGCATCTCGACCATCTCGGCGTTCTCATCGACGGGAGCGGTCCAGACATCGCCGTTGGCATCGGCGAGCGGGTGGTCGGGGCTGTGCTGGCGCACGGCGGCGGCGCCTTCCCGCATCACGCCCTGGACGCTGACCGAGGCAAGGCCGCTGGCCCGGTCCATGTCTTCGGCGAAGACGGCGCGGATCGGCTTGTAGGCCTGTTCCTCGGCGGCGGAGACGGTGCCTGCGTTGGCAAGGTTGGACGCCGCTGCGTTCATCCGCACGAGCTGGGCCGACATGCCGCGCTGGGCGAGCGTGAACAGGGTCATCGGTTCGCGGGGGGCCGGCATCGTCACTCGCCCTTGAGCGCGCGGGTGACGGTATCGACCCGCCCGCGGATGAATTCGAGGGTGGTCGAGTAGCCCACCGCGTTCTCCGAGAAGGCGAGCTGCTCGTTCTGGAGTTCCACCGTGTTGCCGTCGAGCGAGGGCATGACCGGCACGCGATAGAGCGCGGCGGTTTCGGCGGCATCGTCCGGACGCATGCCGCGCTGCGTGGAGCGCAGGGCAGCGGTGAAGTCGATGTCGCGCGCCTTGTATCCCGGCGTCGCGGCGTTGGCGATGTTCGAGGCGATCAGGCCCATGCGCTGCGAGCGAAGCTCCAGCGCGGCGGCGTGAATCCCGAACAGGTCGTGTGACATGGCGTTTCGGCTCCGACGAGTGTTCTTCATCCTGACATCGCAAAGGGCGTGCCAATCGATGCGACCCACGGATTTCCGCATGTTCGGGGGAAAATGGGGGGATTGCCGCGCAAGGCTGGCGGCAACGCCTTGCCGCTTTCCCGGCAAGCCGCGTCCGGGGCTGAAAACTCTCGAAATCCGCCGTTCTCCGGGTGAAAAGGAGTGCGCATCGCCATGCAGCCCGAACATCTTCTCGACCCCGCCAGCGCCCTGATCGTGGTGGGCGGCACGCTGCTCGCCACCGTCCTGCGATGCGGCGCGGGCGATTGCCTCACGACCGTCGTCGCGCTCGGCACCCTGTTGCGCCGCCCCTTCGACCCCGAGCGGGCGCGGTCGGACATGGCGGTGCAGGTGCAGGAGATCCGGCAGGACGGGGTGATCCGCTCACGCCCCGCACCGACCGGCGATGCCGAATTCGACGAGGCGACGGCGATGCTGATCGGCAGCCGTTCGCTCGGTGCGCTGCAACTGGCCCATGCCGCGCACAAGCGGCGCCGCATCGAGACCAGCCAGCGGGCGGTGCGCACCTTCATCCAGGCGGCCGACCTGTCGCCGGTGTTCGGGCTGGCCGGCACGCTGGTGGCGCTGAACCAGCTGCCGCCGCTCGACCAGCCGGGCGCGGACTTTGCCGCCGCTATCTCGATGGCAGTGCTGACCACTCTCTACGGGCTGCTGCTGGGCAACCTCCTGTTCACCCCCTTGGCCCGCGTGCTTGCCCGTCGCGCCGCCGACGAGGAACGCGACCGGCAGGCGGTGATCGACTGGCTGGAGCGGCAGGTCGCCGACGCGCTTCCGCATGACGAGCGGCTTCATGGTGAGCGGCCTCACGCCGAGCGGGCGCGCCATGCGGTGGAGGCCCCGGCATGAGCGCGCGCACGGCGGCCAGCTGGCAGACCTCGCTGGCCGATCTCTCGCTGATCCTCTTCATGATCGCCGCTGCCGCCCTCAACCGGCAACAGGGGCACCTGCGACAGGAAAGCCCGGCACGGGCTGCCGAACGGCGTCCGGCATCGCCTTCCTCGCCCGAGGGAACGCCGCTGGCGATCTACATCGCCGCGCCGGACGCCCCGCCCTTGGCCAGCTGGCTGGCCGGGCAGGCGAGAGACGCCCGGCAGCGCGTGACCGTCGCGGTGCCCTATGGACCGGCCGCCCAGGACCTGGAACGCGCGCTGTCGGAGGCCAGGCTGCTCGCAGCGGAAGCGGGGCGGGCGGGGCACAAGGCGCGGATCGTGGTGGAGCCGGGCATCCCGGCGCCTGCACGCGTGGTTCTCGCCTTCGACGATCCGGATGAAGGGCTGGCACGGAGCTTGCTGCCCCAAGCGCGAAACCTTCCTGAAGGAACGCGATCCCGATGAAGATGATGGGCCCGATCCTCGGAGCAGCGCTTTCTGCCGCTGCTCCTGCCGGCTTCGCCGATCTCGATGCGATTGACCGGCAGGTCGCCCTTTTTACCGGAGCGGCAGTGGGCGAGGAGGGGGGCGCCGCCACGCCGGTCGATCGCCGCCTTCGCCTTCAGCCCTGTCTAAGCGGACTGGCGCTCTCATGGCGCACGACCGCGCGAGACAGCGTGATCGTGCAATGCGGCGATGCGGGGGGCTGGCGTCTGTTCGTGCCGGTGCGCCGGGCGGCGGTTGTCGCGTCGACGGAAGCACCCGTCCCCCCGGCGGTGCGGCGCGGCGATGCGGTGGCGATCGCCGTGGAGGGAGAGGGCTTCGCGGTATCGCAAGCCGGAGAGGCGCTGGAAAGCGGGCCTGTCGGGGCATGGATCCGGGTGCGGCCACTGGCGCTCGGCAGGGGGCGGCCGGAGGAAATGCGTGCGAAGATCGAGAGGCCGGGTCTCGTTTCCCTACCTCTGCCTTAACCTTGCTGCCCGGCGGGGCGAGGCGGGTTTCCGTAAAATTCCGGGCCAGACCTCTTAACGTCCGTGCAGTGCCGCCGTCCTTCAGGAAAACGCCGCATCAACGGAGCCAGACAATGCCCCCCATCGAAGTGGGATCGACCACCCCCCTCGGAGCCACCCAGGCCCGGCTCTCCCGCGCCGGAAGCACGACTGGCGCTGCAACACCGAGTCTTTCAGCGCCCAATCTTTCCGGATGGTCGGAAAGCCCGACCGTGGACGCTTCCGCCGCGCTCGATCCCGGTGCCGTTCCCATCGATCTGGACCGCGTGGCGCTTATCCGCAAGGCCGTGGAGAACGGCACTTATCCGGTGATCCCCACCCAGATCGCGGACGCCATGATCGCCGCGGGCGTGCTGCTCAGGAGTCACCTCGAATGACGCGCGCCATCAGCCACGAGGGCGATCTTGGCGATACGCTGCGGCAGATGCTTGCCGTCCTTGAGGCAGAGCGGCAAGCGCTTGCCGGGCTGGACCTCGATGCGATCGTCGGCACCACCCGCGACAAGGACCGGCTCTGCGTCATGCTCGACGGGGCCGGAAAAGGTGCCGAGGCAGGCAGTCCGGGCATGGAGCTGGACGAGGAATGCCGGGGCCTGCTGGAAGCGGCGCGGCGATTGAACGAGATAAATCGGCAGGTTCGCAACATCATAGCCGCCAATGTCGCAACCCGGCTCAATACCCTGACCGGCGCCCCCCAGCTCTATCGGGCCGGGACCAACTACGCGCTCGTCGCCAATCGCGTCTGAAACGGGGCTGGACCCCGCGAACCGCCGAGTCCATCTGGTCCCTGTTTCTGGCATGGCCCTTGCTGAAGATCTCTCGAACCAACCGGATCGGGAGCCGCCACTTTGAGTGAGGCGCAAGGTACCATTGCAGCTACGGCCAATCCGCCGAAGGGCAGCGGCTCCGCTTCCGTAAACAGCGGGGGCATCCATGCCGCCATCGCGCGGGCGGCCCAGGCAACGGGCGTCGATTTCCAGTTTCTCCTCGCCCAGGCACGGATCGAATCGAGCCTTGATGCAGGGGCCCACGCCGATACGTCCAGCGCCGCCGGGCTCTTCCAGTTCACCAACGGCACCTGGCTTGATACGCTGGGCCGCCATGCCGCCGATCACGGCATGGGCTGGGTCCAGCAGGTGATCGCCGGAGGAGGGCTGTCCGATCCCGGCATGCGGGCGCGGATCATGGGCCTGCGCTATGACGCCCAGGCCTCGGCGCTGATGGCTGCCGAGCTTGCGCGCGACAATCGCGCCGAGCTGACCTCCCGCCTGGGACGCGAGCCGGACGCGGCCGAGCTTTACCTCGCGCATTTCCTGGGCTCTGGCGGAGCGGGGCAGTTCCTGACCGCATTGGCGACCGATCCGGGCCAGAGCGCCGCCTCGGTGCTGCCCGCCGCTGCGGTGGCCAATCGCGGGATATTCTACGAAGGCGCAAGCCCCCGCAGCCTCGGCGCCGTCATGGACCTGCTGCGCGGCAAGATGGCGGATGCCATGAGCGGCGACCACGACATCGCGATCCCCGGCCAGCCGCCTTCCTTCGCGGCCGTCGGGCAGGCATCCGCATGGTCCGGCGGTCCGGTTGCCCAGGCGTTCGGCGCAGCGGCATCCTCAACCCCGCCGAACGTCGCCCGCCTGTCCATGGCCGAAACCTTGCGGGGAACTTTCGATCTTTCCGGCGCAGCCGCTCCGGCTTCTGTACGCGCGGCGTATGACAGGCTTGCAGGGTTGGGCCTGTGAACCGGTTGCTCAGTCGCTTCGGCGAGCTTGGCACCATGGCGCTGCCGGCGGGTATCCTCACGCTGATCGTGCTGATGATCGTGCCGGTGCCGGCCTTCGTGCTGGACGTGTCCTTCGTGCTGAATATCGCGCTTTCGCTGGCCATCCTGATGGCGGCGATGAATGCGGAGAAGCCGCTGGACTTCTCCTCCTTCCCCTCGGTCCTGCTTTTCGCGACCCTGCTGCGCCTCGCGCTCAACGTGGCCTCTACCCGCGTGGTTCTGGTCCACGGGCACGAGGGCGAGGCGGCGGCGGGCGTCGTCATCGAATCCTTCGGCAAGTTCCTGATCGGCGGCAACTTCGCCGTGGGCATCTTCGTCTTCCTGATCCTGATGATCATCAACCTGGTGGTCGTGACCAAAGGGGCCGGGCGCGTTTCGGAAGTCTCGGCGCGCTTCACGCTGGACGCGCTGCCGGGCAAGCAGATGGCGATCGACGCCGATCTGGCCGCCGGGCTGATGACGGCGGACGAAGCCAAGGCCCGCCGCCGCGAAGTGGCGACCGAGGCGGATTTCTACGGCTCGATGGATGGCTCCAGCAAGTTCGTGAAGGGCGATGCCATTGCGGCGATACTGATTCTGGGGGTCAACATCGTCGCCGGTTTCTGCCTCGGCATGATCAGCCATGGCCTTTCGGCGGGCGAGGCGGCGCAGACCTACATCACCCTGGCCATCGGCGATGCGCTGGTGGCGCAAGTGCCCGCGCTGCTGCTCTCGATCGCCGCCGCCACCATCGTCACCCGCGTCTCCGACAGCCGTAACCTGACCGGACAGATCGGCGGACAATTCGCCGATCCGCGCACCTGGCTGCCTGTCGGCGTGGTCATGACGGCGATCGGCCTGATACCGGCAATGCCGCAGACGGTGTTCCTTCCCGCAGCGGCGCTGGCCTTCTGGCTCTGGCACGTCCTGCGGCAGCGCCGGAATCTGCAGGATTACATGCGGACGCCCGCCGTGGAGCCTCCGGCGTTCGCCGATCCCTCGCGTATCGTGCTGGAAGAGGTATCGGACCATACGCTGGTCACTATCGAACTGGGCTATGGCCTCGTGCAGCTTGTGGACGAGCGGCGGGGCGCGCCGCTGGTGAGCCGCGTCACCGGGGTGCGCAAGCAGCTGAGCCAGTCGTTCGGCTTCATCGTCCCGCAGTTTCGCGTCCGCGACGCGCTGGACATGCCGCCGCATGACTACCGCATCGCGCTCGGTGGGGTCACCCTGGGCAGTGCCACGATCCGCGCAGACCGCATTCTCGCCATCGATGCCGGAGAGGCACGCGCCAACCACGCCCTGCGCGGCGAAGAGACGCGCGATCCCAGTTTCGGCTGTCCCGCGCTGTGGATCGACCCGGCCGCGCGCGACCATGCGACGGCGGAAGGCTTCCTGACCGTGGACGCGGGCACGGTGATCGCCACCCATCTCAACCAGCTTCTGTCCGAACGCGCGCACGACCTGCTGGGACCGGACGAGGTCAAGGCCCTGCTCGACGGGATCCGGGAGCACGCGGCGGGGCTGGTCGAAACGATCCATCCGCAGCCGCTTTCGCTTGCCGCGATCACCCGGCTGCTGCGGGCCTTGCTGGAAGACGGCATCCCGATCTCCCATCCGCTGCCGATCCTCGCCAGCCTCGGCCGCGCCGTGCAGCAGACGCTGGACCACGAACGGCTGATCGAACTCGTGCGGGCCGATCTCGGCGCGTTGATCGTGGGACGCGTCTGCCCGCCTTACGAACGCCTGCCGGTGGTGACGCTGGACGCCGGGCTGGAAGCGTCGATCGTGCAGGGCATGGTCGATCCCGTCACCGGGCAGCCGGTGGTCGAGCCGGATCTTGCCCGCATGATCGGCGAGCGGATCGCGTTGCTCTGCGAAGAGCGTGGGCCGGATGCCATCCCATTGGCGCTCGTGGTTCAGCCGCGCGCACGCCGGGCGCTGGCGGCCCTGCTGCGGCTGCGGGCGCCGTCCTGCCTGGTGCTCTCGATAGCCGAACTGCCGCCGACCCAGCCCATCGAAGTGATCGACGTCGTCGGTGCCGCCGTCCATCCGGAAGGCAGGCCGCCCGCGCTTCCGCAATCCCATCCCGTGGAGAGCATGGCCGCATGAAACAGGACCAGAGGGGCTTCAACACTTATGCCGGCAGGATCGCCGGGGCCTATCAGGGCGATGTCGGTGATCGGGTCCGTCGGTTCCTGCCGATGGTCCGGCGGCTCGCATGGCATGTCCATGGCAGCGGACGTCCGGGGATAGAGCTGGAGGATCTGCTCCAGGCGGGCCTCGTGGCGCTTACCGAATGCGCGCAGAAGCACCAGGGGCCGACCGAGGACGGCTTCGCGGCATATGCCAAGATGCGGGTGCGCGGGGCCATGGTGGACCTCATCCGCCGCACGGTGCCGATGTCTCGCGGGGCCAGCGAGCGCCGCCGCCAGCTTGCGGCGAAGGAAACGCAACTGCGCGGCGTGCTGGGGCGTGATCCGCTGCCGCATGAACTGGCAGGTGCGCTGGGCATCGAGGAGGGCGAACTCGCGGCGCTGCGCGGCAACAGCCAGCCGCTGCACTTCGAGCCGATCGACGAGGCCTATTCGGACCAGAACATGGCCTTCGCGGACGATCGGCCCGACAGCCATGCCCTGCTGGCCGACGAGGAACTGCGCGGGGCGGTGGTGGAGGCGGTGGCGGACCTGCCCGACCGGCTCAAGCTGGTGGTGCAGCTCTACTTCGTCGAGGAACTGAACCTGGCGGAGATCGCGCAAGTGCTTCAGGTCTCGATCCCACGCGTCCACCAGTTGAAGGCGCAAGCCCTGGGCAAGCTGCGCGAGAGGCTGGAGGACGTGGCGGATATCCTGTGAACGGCCGGTCGGATCGCGCGCCCTTTCCATCGGCCCCCACGGTTCGTCATTGCGAGGAGGCGAAGCCGACGCGGCAATCCAGAGCGGTGCGGCACTGCTCTGGATTGCTTCGCTGCGCTCGCAATGACGAGGGAATGGGGGCAACCGGCCTCAATCAGCCTAGGTAAATGCCTGCTGGATTGCCGGTAACGCCGGACTCGACCTCGAACAGGGCGCCATCGAATTCGGAATCGGGCAACCCGGTCGCCGCCGAAGTCACGAACATGCGGTCCAGCTTCTCGCCCGCGAAGGCGATGTTGGTGATGCGCTTTGCCGGGAGTTCGATCGAGCGTTCGCGGGTGCCGTCCGGGGCGAAGCGGCTGATCTTGCCGCCGTCCCAGTGGGCGGTCCAGAGATAGCCTTCCGCGTCCGTGGTCATGCCGTCCGGATAGCCGTCTTCCTCGGAAAAGCGGATGAATTCCTCGCGGTCCTGTGCGCCGTTTTCGTCCACCGCGAAGCGATAGATCACGCGGCGGCCCGAATCGGCGTGGTACATCCACTTGCCGCAGGGCGAGAAGGCCGGGCCGTTGGGCACGGTGTAGTCGGTGTCGATCACCTGCCATTCGCCCGAGGGGGCAAGGCGGTAGAGCGAGCCGGTCACTTCCTCCTCGGCCATGTCCATGGTGCCGCACCAGATCGCGCCGTGGCGGTCGGCCTTGCCGTCGTTCATGCGGTTGCCGGGCAGGTGCGGCTCGGGATCGTTGCGCTCCGAGATGGTCAGCGGATCGAGCGTGATATTGGCGACGCCGTCCTGGAAGCCGCCGATCAGGCCGCCTTCCGCGCGCGGGGCGACCCAGCCGAGGCGGGCGGGCATGTCCCAGCGGGTCACGGTATTGTCGGCGCCATCGCTTCCAAGGCTCAGGCGATTGAGGGCAGGGGCGAGGATGTCGACCCAGTAGAAGGCATTGTCGCGCTCGCTCCAGAGCGCGCCTTCGCCCAGGGTATCGCGCACGTCGCGATCGATCTTGCGCCAAAGGGTCATGAAACTCTCCCGTAAAAGTAAATCGGCCCCCGCCCCGTCCTTTCCCTTGGGGGGACAGGCAGGGACGAGGGCCGAAAGGTCATCCGACGGCTAGATCGGACAGGATGTCGATCTTAGTGGTTATCGCGCGGCAGACCCATGGTCTGGGCGATGCGCTGGTACTTCTCGGCGCCTTCGAGAATCGCGCCGGTGTCCATCTGGCCGACGACCGAGCGCTGGATTTCCTGCCACGGGGTCTGCGAGGCCGGGTAGGGGTAACCGCCCTTGGCTTCCAGAGCGGCGCGGCGTGCGGCCAGTTCCTCGTCGGAGATCAGCACGTCCACGCGGCCCTTCTTGAGGTCCATGCGCACGCGGTCACCCGATTCCAGCAGGGCGAGGCCGCCCATGGCTGCGGCTTCAGGCGAAGCGTTGAGGATCGAGGGGCTGCCCGAAGTGCCCGACTGGCGACCGTCGCCGATGCAGGGCAGCGAGTGCACGCCTTCGGTGATGAGGTACGAAGGCGGACGCATGTTGACGACTTCCGCCGCGCCCGGATAGCCGATCGGGCCGGCGCCGCGCATGAACAGCAGGGTTTCGGGGGTGATGCCGGTCGCCGGATCGTCGATGCGGTGATGGTAGTCTTCCGGACCGTCGAACACCACGGCATTGCCTTCGAAGGCGTCCAGGTCGTCCGGGTTCGAAAGGTAGCGGTCGCGGAACTCCTTGGAGATCACGCTGGTCTTCATGATCGCGGCGTCGAACAGGTTGCCCGACAGGACCAGGAAACCGGCTTCCTCGACCAGCGGCTGGTCGAAAGTCTTGATGACCTTCTCGTCCTCGATCGTGGCGTCGCGGCAGTTGTCGCCCATGGTCTGGCCGTTGACCGTCATCGCGCCCTCGTGGATGAGGCCCTGCTTGATCAGCTGGGCGACCACGGCGGGGACGCCGCCGGCACGGTAGTAGTCTTCGCCCAGGTATTCGCCGGCGGGCTGGAGGTTCACCAGCAGCGGGATTTTGTGGCCGATGCGTTCCCAGTCCTTCAGCGGCAGGTCGACGCCGATGTGGCGGGCGATCGCGGCGAGGTGGATCGGGGCATTGGTCGAACCGCCGATCGCGGCGTTGACGGCGATGGCGTTATGGAACGCGTCGAGCGTCAGGATGTCCGAGGGCTTGAGGTCCTCGTGCACCATGTCGACGATGCGCTTGCCGGTGCGCCATGCGCATTCCTGGCGGTCGCGGTAAGGCGCGGGGATCGCGGCCGAGCCGGGCAGCATCATGCCGAGCGCTTCGGCGAGCGAGTTCATCGTCGTCGCCGTGCCCATGGTGTTGCAGTAGCCGGTCGACGGCGCCGACGAGGCGACGAGCTTGATGAAGCCGTCGGCGTCGAGTTCGCCGGCAGCCATCATCTCGCGGCCCTTCCAGACGATCGTGCCCGAACCGGTGCGCTCGCCCTTGTGCCAGCCGTTGAGCATCGGGCCGACCGAAAGCGCGATCGCCGGGATGTTCACGGTTGCGGCCGCCATGAGCAGCGCCGGGGTGGTCTTGTCGCAGCCGGTGGTCAGCACCACGCCGTCGAGCGGGTAGCCGTAGATCGCTTCGACCAGGCCCAGGTAGGCCAAGTTGCGGTCGAGGCCGGCGGTGGGGCGCTTGCCGGTTTCCTGGATCGGGTGGACCGGGAATTCCAGCGCGATGCCGCCGGCTTCGCGAATGCCCTCGCGAATGCGCTCGGCCAGCACGATGTGGTGCCGGTTGCAGGGCGACAGGTCGCTGCCGGTCTGAGCGATACCGATGATCGGCTTGCCCGAGCGGAGCTCTTCAAGGCTGATGCCGAAGTTCAGGTAACGCTCCAGGTAGAGTGAGGTCATGTCGATGTTGTCGGGATTGTCGAACCAGGCGCGTGAACGCAGCTTGGGGGGGGTCTTGTTGTCGGTCATGGTCGATCGTTTCTTTTCAGGTCAGCGCGAAGACGTGGAAACGCGGTAGATCATGACATGCTTGTAGGGCTTGCCCGGATCGACGCGGGTGGACGGGAAATTCGAGTGGTTCGGCGAGTCCGGGAACTTCTGCGGTTCCAGCGCGATCCCGTCGCCCATGCGGTAGAGGTGGCCGTTCTTGCCGATGAAGGTGCCGTCCAGGAAGTTGCCCGCATAGAACTGCACGCCGGGCTCGGTCGTCAGCAGTTCGAGCACGCGGCCCGAGACGGGGTCTTCCAGGCGCGCGGCCAGTTCGGGGGTCTTGGTGACACCCTTGTCGAGCGCGAAGTTGTGGTCGTAGCCGCGGCCCATGACGATCTGCTCGTCCTTGCCGTCGCGGATGCCTTCGCCCACCAGGCGGCCCTTGCGGAAGTCGAACACGGTGCCGGTGACGTCGCGCAGTTCGCCGGTGGGGATCAGCTTTTCGTTGACCGGGGTGTAGTGGCCGGCGGGGATCGTCAGCACTTCCTGCATGGCGTCGCGCGGGCTGCCTTCACCGGCCATGTTGAAGATGGCGTGGTTGGTCATGTTGAGCACGGTCGGCTTGTCGGTGGTCGCATCGAACACGATCTGGAGGTTGCCCTTCTCGTCCAGCGAGTAGGTGACCTTGGTCTTCACGGTGCCGGGATAGCCCGAAGCGCCGTCCGGGCTGACGAGCGAGAACACCGCCGTCGCCACGGGGCCGGACTTGATCGATTCGATCTTCCAGTTCTGCACGTCGAAGCCCTTGCCGCCGCCGTGGAGCGACTGGCCGTGGTCGTTCTGGGGAAGCTGGTAGGTCTTGCCGTCGAGCGTGAACTTGCCATCGGCAATGCGGTTGCCGTAGCGGCCGATGGTGGCGCCCCAGTAGTTCGGGCGCTTTTCATAGCTGGCGACATCGTCGTAGCCGAGCAGGATGTCGGCCGTCTTGCCGTCGCGATCGGGGGCCATCATCTTCCAGAGCGTGGCGCCGTAAGTGAGGATCGTGGCCGAAACGCCGTTGGCGGCCTTCAGGGTGACGGCAGTGACCTGGGTGCCGTCGGAAAGCGCGCCTGCCGCAGCTTGCGAGGCATCGGCGGCGAGTGCCGGACTGGAAAGCGCCAGGGTTGAGGCGGATACCGCCATCGTTACAAACGCCTTGCGCAGTTTCCTCATTGCCCTAGCTCCCATATCTAACCTGTAATAAGTCGTTTCCGCATCGTTCAACCGGGCGCCGCCCGACGACGACGACCATTGACGATATTGCTTCCTGCATATAGTCCGACAAATAGAAAGAGCGCAAGCCGGTTTGCCGCAGGGCACGGCGCGGTTCTCTGGTTTAGAGAGGATAGTCATGCCCCCAGTGGTTTCATCTGGAGATGCCCCAGTGCTTCACGCGCAGCCAGCGGGCGTCCGCTACGGCCCGGCGCTGACGCTGCTTGCCAGCCTGTTTTTCATGTGGGGCTTCATCACCGTCATCAATAACACGCTGCTGCCGCACCTGCGCAGCGTGTTCGACCTGAGCTACACCCAGACGACGCTGATCGAATCGGTGTGGTTCATCGCCTATTTCGTCGCCTCGATTCCCTCGGCCAAGCTGATCGAGCGAGTCGGCTACCAGAAGTCCCTGGTCATCGGTCTGCTGATCATGGCTGCCGGCGCGCTGGGTATGATGCTGGCTGCCAGCATCCCGTCCTACGGCGTCACGCTGCTCATGCTCTTCGTAATCGCCAGCGGCATCACCCTGCTTCAGGTTGCGGCCAACCCCTATGTCGCCGTCGTCGGCAAGCCCGAAACCGCGTCCTCGCGCCTCAACCTGGTGCAGGCGCTCAACTCCGCCGGCACCATGCTGGCCCCGCTTTTCGGCGCCTACCTGATCCTCGGCCGTTCCAAGAGCGGCACCTCGGCCGCCGGCACGGTGCTGACCGATGCCGAGCGCCTGGCCGATGCCCACTCGGTGATCCTGCCCTACGCGCTCGTTGCCGTGGTGCTGGTGATCCTGGCGGTGGTGATCGCCAAGTTTCCGCTGCCGTCGATGGGCTCGGCCAACTCGCGCCTCGCCAAGGAGCAGCGCAAGCATCTCTCGCTGTGGAACCACCGCAACCTCGTGTTCGGCATTCCCGCGATCTTCATCTACCTGATCGCCGAGATCGGCGTGGCGAACCTCTTCGTGAACTTCGTCAGCCAGCCGGACATCGCCAACCTGACGCACGAGCAGGCGGGCAAGTACCTCACCTTCCTGTGGGGCGGCATGATGGTCGGCCGTTTCGCCGGTTCCGCGATCATGCAGCGCTTCGACGCGGGCAAGGTGCTGGCGTTCTTCTCGGTCGGCGCGTTCATCGTGATGATCGTGACGGTCTTCGCCAGTGGCCCGGTCGCCATGTGGTCGCTGATCCTGGTGGGCCTGTTCCACTCGATCATGTTCCCGACGATCTTCACCCTCGGCATCAAGGGTCTCGGCCCGCTGACCGAGGAAGGCTCGGGCCTGCTCGTCATGGCGATCGCCGGTGGCGCGCTGGTGATCGTACAGGGCTGGCTGGCCGATAACTTCGGTCTCCAGAACTCCTTCATCCTGACGGCGGTATGCGAACTCTACGTGCTGTTCTACGCGCTGTGGGGGAGCAAGGTGACCAACGCTGAGCCGGATCTGGTTCCCGAGCCTGCCGAGTAGTCCGGCGGCCTCAGGCTAAACGAAAAAGGCCCCGGCGAGCGATCGCCGGGGCCTTTTGATTTGGAGCGGTGAAGAAACTCGTCGTCCCGGACTTGATCCGGGACCGCTGGCAAATCTTTAGGCGCGACCAATAGGGCAGGGCGCCCAGCCGAGGGTTGGGTGGGACACGGCCAGCGGTCCCGGATCAAGTCCGGGACGACGGGGCCGTTACCCCTTCTTCTCCATCGCGCTGCGGGTATCCTCCAGCGCCAGGTCCACAAGCACGTTCATCGCCTCGGCCGCCGCCGGCGCATCCCCGGCGGCAATGGCGTCATAGACCCTCACATGATCCGGGATCGGATTGCGGGGCAGGGCGCGGGCGCGTTGCTTGAACTGGGTGGTCCAGTTCACCGCCGCGCCGATCGAGGCGCTGAGGACCAGCAGGGCGTCGTTGCGCGTCGCCTGGAGGATCGCGTTGTGAAAATCGCGGTCCGCCGCGCGGCCGGCCTCGGTGGTGAGGGTGTGGCGGCGCATGGCCGCCAGCGCATCTTTCATCGCCTTGAGGTCGTTCTTGTCGCGGCGCTGTGCGGCAAGGCGCGCGGCGGCAGGTTCGACGATGGCGCGCAGTTCGAACAGGCTGCGCACGAACTCGATGTCCGGCTCTCCGGCAAAGGCCCAGCCGAGCACTTCGGGATCGAGCAGGTTCCAGCGCTCACGTGGGAGTACGCGGGTTCCGGCCTTGGGGCGACTCGCCACCAGACCCTTCGCACTCAGGACTTGAATGGCCTCGCGATAGGCGCTGCGCGAGACTTGCAGCTCCTCGGCAAAGGCCACTTCGCCAGAAAGAATGTCTCCCGGTGCATATTTGCCGGACAAGATGGCCGTTCCCAGTTTATGGGCAATGGCGCCGTGCAGGCGGCGGCCCGGACCACGGGCTTCGTCGGCCGGCCTTGCACTTTCTTCTTCGTTCACGAAATTGGCTTCTGACACTGTTATTGGCACCTCTCCGATGGAACCTAACAGTCCTTCTCACGCGAAGGAACGACAAACATTGCGTTTCTGATGCGCTGGGAATATGTCGGAGTAAATAGGGAGATCCCAAATGACCGAATTCCGTTCCATCGTGGCCGCAACCGGCGAACCTCAGGGTGAGCCGCTGGCCGTGAACGGCCCTGCCGACGTCGCCGCCGCCTGTGCCGCAGCGGCTGCCGCTTTCGACACCTACCGTGCCACCGACCGTGAAACCCGCGCCGCCTTCCTGGAGCGAATCGCGGACGAGATCGTCGCCATCGGTGATTCGCTGATCGAAGCCTACATTGCCGAGAGCGGCCTGCCCCGTGGTCGCGGCGAAGGCGAGCGTGGCCGTACCGTCGGCCAGCTGCGTCTCTTCGCGGACGTCGTTCGCAAGGGCCAGTGGCAGCAGCTGCGCATCGATCCGGCGCTGCCGGACCGCGCCCCGCTGCCCCGTCCCGACCTGCGCCTGCGCATGATCCCGGTCGGTCCGGTCGCCGTGTTCGGCGCCTCGAACTTCCCGCTCGCTTTCTCGACCGCCGGTGGTGACACCGCTTCGGCGCTCGCCGCCGGTTGCCCGGTCGTGGTCAAGGGCCACCCGGCCCACCCGATCACCGGCAGCCTGATTGCCGCCGCGATCACCAAGGCCGTCAAGGATGCCGGTCTTCCCGAAGGCGTCTTCCAGCACCTCGTCGGCCCGTCGAACGAACTCGGCGCCGCGCTCGTGCAGGATCCGCGCATCATGGCGGTCGGCTTCACCGGCTCGCGCGGTGGCGGTCTTGCCCTCGCCAAGCTGGCCCAGGCCCGCGAAGTGCCGATCCCGGTCTATGCCGAAATGTCGAGCATCAACCCGGTCCTGCTGCTTCCCGAAGCGCTCAAGGCGCGCGGCGAAGCCCTCGGCACCGCTTTCGTCGGTTCGCTGACGATGGGCGCCGGCCAGTTCTGCACCAACCCCGGCCTGATCCTGGCCGTCGAGGGTGAAGGCCTGGACGCTTTCGTCGCCGCCGCCACCGGCAGCGTTTCGGAAGCAAAGCCGCAGACCATGCTCACCACCGGCATCGCCGCCGCTTATGCCAAGGGCGTCGAAGCGCTTGAAGGCAATGCTGGCGTCGAAACCATCGCCAAGGGCCAAGAGGGCAGCAAGACCACGGGCGGCGCGATCCTGTTCCAGACCACCGCGGAACAGTTCCTCGCCGACAAGGCGATCGGCCACGAAGTGTTCGGCGCTGCGTCGATCGTCGTGCGCTGTAAGGACGAAGCCGAACTCGCCAGCCTGCTGGAAGGCCTGGAAGGCCAGCTGACCGCTACCCTGCACATGGACGATGCCGACGAAGCCGCCGCTTCGCGTCTTCTCCCGGTGCTTGAGCGCAGGGTCGGCCGCATCCTCGTCAACGGCTGGCCGACCGGCGTCGAAGTGTGCCACGCGATGGTCCACGGCGGCCCGTTCCCCTCGACCTCCGACCCGCGCACCACGTCGGTCGGCAGCATGGCGATCGACCGCTTCCTGCGTCCGGTCAGCTACCAGAACTTCGCGCAGGGCCTGCTTCCGGCAGAACTGCGCGACGCAGCCTACGGTGACGGCGCCCCCCGCCTGATCGACGGCGCGCTTACCCTCTAACCAGTCCAACCCAATCCCCGCGGCGCGCTCCCCCAAGAAGGCGCGCCGCGGTTAGGGCCAAGTCCCTTCCGGGAGAGATCCATGACCTACCTTCGCCTGCTCCAGCATCGCGCGCCCGATGGCGTGCGCTCCGTCATCCTTGCCGAGGGCGATGCCGCCCACTTCCTCCAGGGCGTCACCACCACGCGTGAACTCGCCCAGCGCGCCATCGCCGAAGGCGTGACGCTGGCCGATGCCGCCAAGGCTGCCGGGCAGGGCGAAGCGGTCGACATCAAGGTCGAATTCGCGGCGGGCAACCTGCTCACCCCGATCGACCACGACGATTCCGCCCACCTGCTGATGACCGGCACGGGCCTGACGCACCTCGGTTCGGCCGAAGGCCGCAACAAGATGCACCAGGCCGCCGCCTCGGGTGAGCACGTCACCGATTCCATGCGCATGTTCCTGGAAGGCCTCGAAGGCGGCAAGCCCGCCGCCGGCACCGAAGGCCAGCAGCCGGAATGGTTCTACAAGGGCGACGGCCAGCTGCTCGTCGGCCCCGGCGAAGCGCTGACCATGCCTGCCTTCGCCAAGGACGGCGGCGAAGAGCCCGAACTGGCCGGCATCTACCTGGTCGGTGAAGACGGTAACGTCTACCGCCTCGGCCTCGCGCTCGCCAACGAGTTCTCGGACCACATTACCGAGCGTCACAACTACCTGTGGCTCGCCCACTCGAAGCTGCGCCAGGCCGCGCTCGGCCCGGAACTGCTCCTCGGCACCCCGCCGGAGAAGATCGAAGGCACCAGCAAGATCGTGCGCGGTGGCGAAACGATCTGGGAAAAGCCCTTCCTCTCGGGCGAAGGCAACATGTCGCACACGTTCGCGAACCTTGAGCATCACCACTTCAAGTACGACCTGTTCCGCCGCGCCGGCGACGTGCACGTCCACTTCTTCGGCACCGCCACGCTTTCCTTCGCGGATGGCGTGACCACGCAGGAAGGCGACGTGTTCGAGATCGACGCCGCGCCCTTCACCCTGCCGGTTTCCAACCCGCTCGCCCGCGCTGCCGCTTCGGCAGAGGCGACCACGACCGTCAAGGCGCTCTGAGCCATGGATCCGATCCGCATCGCCATCGTCGGCGTGGGCAAGATCGCCCGCGACCAGCACATCCCCGCGATCGAGGGCAACCCGAACTTCAGCATCGGCGCCACGGTCAGCCCGAATCATCGCGGCCCTGAAGGCATCCCGCACTTCAGCAGCCTTGAAGAGCTGATCGAGAGCGGCCCGGCGATCGACGCCGTGGCGCTCTGCACCCCGCCGCAGGTCCGCTACGACCTCGCCGCGCTGGCGCTGTCGAAGGGCATGCACGTGTTCCTCGAAAAGCCGCCCGGCGCCACGCTGGCCGAAGTGGCCGCGCTGGAAAGCCGCGCCGACAAGGTGGGCGTCACCCTGTTCGCCTCATGGCACTCGCGCTACGCCGCCGGTGTTGCCCCGGCGCGCGCCTGGCTGGCCGAGCGCACCATCCTCAGCGCCAAGATCGTCTGGCGCGAGGACGTGCGCGTCTGGCATCCGGGTCAGGACTGGATCTGGGAGCCGGGCGGTCTTGGCGTGTTCGATCCGGGCATCAATGCCCTCTCGATCGCCACGCACATCATGCCGCGCCCGTTCTTCCTCAAGGAAGCGACGCTCAGCCTGCCCGCCAACCGCGCCGCGCCGATCGCCGCCGATATCGAGTTCCGCGACACCGCTGGGGCCGAGATCCACATGGACCTCGACTGGCGCCAGACCGGCCCGCAATCGTGGGACATCATCGTCGAGACCGATGCGGGCACGCTGAAGCTTTCGAACGGCGGCGCCGTGCTCACCCTGCCGACCGGCACCGAGCACAATGAAGACCTGGAATATCCGGGCCTTTATTCGCGCTTCGCCAACCTGATCCGCGGCGGCCGCAGCGATGTGGACATCGCGCCGCTGCGCCTCGTCGCCGACGCGTTCCTGCGCGGCAAGCGCGACATGGTTGAAGAATTCCACGACTGATTTCCCAGGGAGGGGACTAGACTATGATGAAGGCAATTCGCCTTACTGCCGCTGCCGTCCTGCTGAGCGCCACTGCGCTCGCAGGCACGGCGCACGCTGATACCGACGGCCAGCCGACCACGGCGACGATCGACGCCGCCAAGCCTGGCGCGGTCTACCACAAGGAAGTCTTCACCCAGTTCGCCGAGCACCTCGGCACGGGCATCTACGGCGGCCTCTGGGTCGGCAAGAACAGCAAGATCCCGAACACCAACGGCTTCCGCAACGACGTGATCGGCGCGCTGCGCGATCTCTCGGTGCCGGTGATCCGCTGGCCGGGCGGCTGCTTCGCAGACGAATACAACTGGCGCGAAGGCATCGGCCCGCAGAACAAGCGTCCGGTGAAGATCAACACCCATTGGGGCGGCGTGACCGAGCCGAACACCGTGGGCACGCACGAATTCTTCGAACTGATCCGCCAGGTAGGCGCAGAAGCCTATGTCGCCGGCAACGTCGGCAACGGCACCCCGCGCGAAATGGCCGAATGGGTCGAATACATGACCTCTCCCGCCGGCTCGCTGGCGGACGAACGCGCCCGCAACGGCCACAAGGAACCCTGGAAGGTCGCCTACTTCGGCGTGGGTAACGAGCTTTGGGGCTGCGGCGGGAACATGCGTCCCGAATTCGCGGCCGACGAGACCCGTCGCTATGCCACCTTCGTGAAGGCGCCCGCCGGCACCAAGATCCTGAAGGTCGCCGCCGGCGCCAATGTCGACGACTATAACTGGACCGAGACGATGATGCGCGTCGCGGCTCCGCAGCTCGACGGCGTTTCGCTGCACTACTACGTCCACCCCGCCGGTGGCTGGCCGCCGCGTGCGCCTGCCGTCGACTTCGACGAGAACGGCTGGGCCGATGCGCTGAACGGCGCCCGCAAGATGGACGAGCTGATCACCAAGCACTCGGCGATCATGGACAAGTACGACCCCGAGAAGCGGGTCTTCCTGGCCGTGGACGAATGGGGTTCGTGGTATGCCCAGGATCCGGGCACGCATCCGGGCTTCCTGCGCCAGCAGAACACCCTGCGTGATGCCCTTATCGCCTCGATCCACCTGGATATCTTCGCCAAGCATGCCGACCGCGTGCGCATGACCGCCATCGCCCAGATGGTGAACGTGCTCCAGGCGATGATCTTCACCGAAGGCAACAAGATGGTGCTCACGCCCACCTACCATGTCTTCGAGATGTACAAGCCCTGGCAGGACGCGACCGTGCTGCCGCTCGACATCAAAACGCCCTGGTACAACAAGGGCCAGTACACGATGCCGGCGGTCAGCGGTTCGGCGGTGAAGGCGAAGGACGGCAAGATCCATGTCGGCCTGTCCAACCTCGATCCGAACCAGTCGAACACGGTGACGATCAAGCTCGACGGCGTGAACGCTGCAGCGGTCACGGGCCGTATCCTGACGGCACCGGCGATCAATTCGCACAACACCTTCGACACTCCGAACGCGGTCAAGCCCGAGGCCTTCTCCGGCGCGACCGTGCAGGGCGGCAACCTCGTCGTCACCCTGCCGGCCAAGTCGGTCGTGGTGCTCGAACTGCAATGAGCGTGAACCACGTTCTCGGAGATTGGGGGACCACCCGGCTTCGGCTGTTCCGCCTCGACGGCGAGGACGTGGTCGCCCGGCTCAGCGGGCCGGGCGCCCTCGAAGGCGATGCCGAAGCGGCCCTGGCCGAACGGCTCGACCTCTGGAAGGCCGAGGGGCCGCTCTCCGAAGTCGTGCTTTGCGGCATGGCCGGGGCACCCGGCGCGCTCGTCGCGGCAGGCTATGCGGCCTGCCCGGCGGACGCGGCGAGGTGGCTTTCCTCGCGGGCGCGGGTGGAAGTCGCGGGCATTCCGGTCTCGGTCCTGCCGGGGCTGAGCTGCAAGGATTCCGAGGGCGTACCCGAAGTGATGCGGGGCGAGGAGGCGCAAGTCTTCGGCGCCCTGGCGCTCCACCCCGAACTCGGTTCCGGCGAGCATCTCATCGCGCTGCCGGGCACCCACTGCAAGTGGGTCTCGGTGGTGAACGGCACGATCGTGGGCTTCCGTACCCATCCGACCGGCGAACTCTTCGCCTTGCTGGCAGGCCAGTCGACGCTGACCGGGCCGGAAAAGCTCCCTGACGGTACGCCGGGTGAGGGCACTTTCGACGAGGGCTTCGCTCGCGGCCTCGACCGCTGCGAGGATTCGCTGACCGGCGCCCTGTTCGAAGCCCGCGCCGCGCGCATGCTCGATGGACGCTCGAAAGACTGGTCGCGCGGGTATATCTCGGGGCTGCTGATCGGCGGTGAAGTCGCCGCGCAAGTGCCGACCGGCATTTCCGTCGTGCTGATCGGCGACCCGGCGCTTTCCGCGCTCTATGATCGCGCGCTGGCGGCCCGTGGCTGCACCTCGCGCAAGATCGATGGCGATGCGGCGGTTCTCGCCGGACTCGCGATCGCGAAAGGACAGAAGGCATGAAGATCGAACAGGTTCTGGCAGAAGGCGCTGCCCCGGTCGTCGCGATCCTGCGCGGCATCCAGACCCACGAAGCGGTCGAAATCGGCCACGCGCTGGTCGAGGCAGGCGTGCGCATCATCGAAGTGCCGTTCAACTCGCCCGATCCGGCAGGCTCGATCGGCGCCATGGCCGAGGCCCTGGGTGATCGCGCTGCGATCGGCGGCGGCACCGTGATCGGCACCGATCTGGCCGAGACGCTCGCGGGCGTCGGCGGCACCTTCATGGTCTCGCCCAATGTCGATCCCGCCGTCATCCGGCGCTCGATCGAACTCGGCATGGACGTGCTCCCCGGCTTCCTGACCCCGACCGAGGCTTTCGCCGCCGTCGCGGCAGGCGCCAGCGACCTCAAGCTGTTCCCCGGCTCGGTGCTGGGCAGCAGCTACATCAAGGCCATCCGCGAAGTCCTGCCCAAGACCAGCCGCGTCTGGGCCGTGGGCGGCGTCGGTGCCGCCAATGTCGCGGAATACCGTGCGGCAGGCGTCTTCGGCATCGGCGTCGGCGGCAGTGTCTACAAGCCCGGCTTCGATGCCGCGACGGTCGGCGCCAAGGCGGCCGAGATCGTCGCCGCGTGGAATGCCTGCGCAGCATAAAACGAATTTTGGAGAGTTAACGTGTTCAGGAAATTCCTTGGCGTCGCCAGCCTTGCGGTCATGGCGATGACGAGTGCAGCCGATGCGCAAGTGCAGGTGGGAGAGAAGGGCGCCGGTACGCTCAACTCCCAGCTGACGGGCGATCTTACGGTGCACGATCCGGTGATCATCCGCGAAGGCGATACCTATTACGTCTTCAGCACCGTGGGCCGCTACATCGGCATCAAGACCTCGAAGGACCTGAAGTCCTGGAAGGACGCCGGTTCGGTCTTTGCCGAGATCCCGGCCTGGGCCAAGCAGGCGATCCCCGGAACCGACGGCATCTGGGCGCCCGACATTTCCTATGTGAACGGCGAATACCGGCTCTACTATTCGATCTCGACGTTCGGCTCCAACCGTTCGGCCATCGGTCTGGCGACCAGCAAGACGCTGGACCCCAAGGCCAAGGGCTACGGCTGGAAGGACCAAGGCCTCGTCGTGATGTCGACCCACGATGACGACTTCAACGCCATTGATCCCAACTACGTCGAGGACGCGCAGGGGCGCCAGTGGCTGTCGCTCGGCAGCTTCTGGACCGGCCTGAAGCTGTTCCCGCTCGACGCGAAGACCGGCAAGGTCGCTTCCGGCACCGAACCCTATTCAATCGCCCGCCGCCTGGCCCCCGCAGGCGGTCCGGCACCGGTCGAGGCGCCGTTCATCATCCCGCATGGCGGCTACTACTACCTGCTCGCCAGCTACGACTATTGCTGCAAGGGCGTGAACAGCACCTACTACACCGTGGTCGGGCGCTCGAAGAAGATCACCGGACCTTACCTCGGCAAGGACGGCAGTTCGCTGATGGACGGTCGCGGCACGATCTTCCTGCGCGCCGACCTCGAAGAGCAGCAGCGCTTCCGCGGCCCCGGCCACGCGGGCGCCTTCACCGACAAGGACGGCACCACCTATGTCGTCTACCACGCCTACGACAAGCAGGCGAACGGAGCGCCCACCTTGCGCATCGCCCCGATCCGCTGGGATGCGGACGGCTGGCCCGTCGCCCAATACTGAACCCACCTGACGGCACCCCGGTCCCCCGACCGGGGTGCCCTTTTTTCCTATCGCCGGCCAGAATACCCGGCGCCACGAATCAAGAATCTCGGAGAGGATGACATGAACTTTTCCCTTTCGCGCCGCGCCTTCGCGGCCAGTGCCGCCCTTCTTCCCATCGCCTGTTCCAAGGCTGGCGACGCCGTTTCGGAGTCCGACAAGGAAGCCGCTGCCGCCGCGCCCAAGCCGATCAACCCGCTGGTGCAGCAGCGCGCCGACCCCTACATCGTCCGCGCCGAGGACGGCTGGTACTACATGACGGGCTCGGTGCCCGAGTACGACCGCCTCGTCCTGCGCCGCTCGAAGACCATCGCCGGCCTCGCCGATGCCGAGGAGCGCGTGCTGTGGCGCCATGAGAAGAGCGGCCCGATGTCGGGCTATCTCTGGGCGCCCGAGATGCACTATGTCGATGGTCGCTGGATCGTCTACTTCGCTGCGGGCCCGAGCGGCGGTGGCGCCGACGTGTTCCGCATCCGCACTTATGCGGTGGTCTGCGACGGTCAGGATCCGATGGCCGGCAAGTGGACCGTGCTGGGCGAACTGAAGACGCCGTGGGACAGCTTCAACCTCGATTCGACCTCGTTCCACCACAAGGGCGTGCGCTACATGGCCTGGGCGCAGCGCGAGCCGGGCATCGAGACCAATTCGAACCTCTACCTTGCGCCGATGAAGGACGCGTTGACCCCGGCCGCCAAGGCGATCCGCCTGACCATCCCGACGCTCGACTGGGAAATCCAGCAGTACAAGGTTGCCGAAGGCCCCTCGGTGATCGTGCGCAACGGGCAGGTGCTGATGACCTATTCGGCCAGCGGCACCGGCGCGGTCTATTGCATGGGCCTGCTCACCGCCGCCGACGATGCCGACCTCATGGACCCGCGCGCCTGGACCAAGTCGCAGAAGCCGGTCTTCGCCACCAGCGTGGAAACCTCGATCTACGGTCCAGGCCACAACAGCTTCACGGTGGACGAGAAGGGCCGCGACATGTTGGTCTATCACGGCCGCGATTACGAGAAGATCGAAGGCGATCCGCTCCTCAATCCGGACCGCCATGCGCGCGTGCAGCGTCTCTATTACGATGCCCAGGGCCGTCCCGATTTCGGCGTTCCGGTCGGTAACGGCGCGCTTCCCGAACGCTTCAGCCCGGCCGTACGCCGCGACGTGATGCTCGGCCATGACGGCACCAAGCTGGTCCTCGCCAAGGGCACGCCGCTGCCGCAGACGCAGTTCCGCCAGATCGCCGGAGCCGACGGGGCGGTGCAGCTTTCGCCGATCCTCAAGCGCGACCAGGGTTTCAAGGTCGGCCAGGATGGCGCGGTCGCGCTTGCCGCGCTGGGCAGCGCCGATCTTTTCCTGCGCGAGGCGGGCGAGGCGAAAGACACGGTGCGCTTCGTTTCGAAGGCCGACTCGAAGAAGGCGCTGGCCTTCTCGGGCGACGCAATCACGCTGGCCGACAAGAACGACCCCGCGACGAGCTGGCTGGTCGACTGACGAGCAACAAGTCAGACAAGAATACTAACGAGCCGGCCGGAAAGCGCGCTTTCCGGCCGGCTCTGCGTCCATTCTGCCACACCTCTTGCAGGTTTTTGACGGGCCGTCCGCTTTTCCGCTTGCAAGGTAATAGTCAGACTAATAATTAGTCCGAGTAATTGAAGGGGCATGGTATGGGCCAGCCCCAACGGGAGGGTTGATCCATGGCATTCAAGCCATTCGCTTTCTGCACAGCATCGGTATTCGCACTTAGCCTCGCCTCCGTCGCGCAGGCACAGGAAGCCGCGCCGCAGGCTACCGACGATACCGAGACGTCTGCCGAAGACATCATCGTCACCGGCGTCCGCGCGTCGATCGTCGGCGCCATCAACAGCCGCAAGGACAACATCCAGATCGTTGACTCGATCGTGGCTGAAGACGTCGGCAAGCTGCCCGACAACAACGTGGTCGAAGCGCTCCAGCGCGTGACCGGCATCCAGGTTACCGACCGCGCCGGCGGCGAATCCGCCGTGATCACGATCCGTGGTCTGTCCGATCCTGTCACCACCTGGAACGGCCGCAACGTCTTCACGGCCGCCGGCACTTCGTTCGCGCTGCAGGACGTTTCGGCGAACCTCGTCCGCAAGATCGACGTCTACAAGACCCGCTCGGCAGACCAGCTCGAATTCGGCCTTGCCGGCCAGATCGACGTGGCGACCCGTCGTCCGTTCGACTTCGACGGTTTCACCGTTTCCGGCCTGGCGCGCGGCATCTACAGCGAGCTGGCGGACGAGTTCAATCCGAACGTCGCGCTGCTCGTCAGCGATCGCTGGGAAACCGGCATCGGCGAGATGGGCTTCCTGATCAACGGCAGCTACACCCGCACCAAGTACCGCAACATGAACGTGCAGGCCGGCGCGCTCGTGCCGTTCGCGACGGAAACGCCGCCTTCGGACACCTGGCTCACGCCGCTCCAGCGCATCTTCCCGAACACGGACCCGAACAACCCTTACTGGACGCCGGGCCTCAACGCCGGCTTGCCCACCACGCCGGGTTCGACGCTGAACATCGACGGCGTCGAGGTGCCTTACTACCTGTCGCGCGATGCCGTCATCAGCTCCGACCTTTACGGCAAGCGTGAGCGTCCCTCGATCAATGCCGCCTTCCAGTGGGCGCCGAACGATCGTTCGACCTACACTGCCGAATTCTACTATTCGGGCTTCCGTGGCAGCACGTCGAACGCGATGATGTTCAGCTACGCCGACTGGTGGGGCAACCTGGGTGCCAATCCGGGCTCGACGTTCGAGCTTTACGACGGCACCAACATCATCAAGTCGCGCCGGATGGGTGCAGTCGCGGGCTTCAACAGCGCCGACTATGCCACCAACAAGACCGACAGCTACGTTTATGCCCTGAACGCCGACTGGGACGTGGGCGATCGCGGCAAGATCACGGCCGACCTGACCTACCAGGACAGCAAGAACGAAACCTCGTTCTTCGCCATGCGCACCAATCGTGGTCCGCTGGACCTCGACGTCGACTTCAATGCCGGCGGCGGTATCCCATCCTACAGCTTCGGCACGCCTGAAGTCCTGACCGATCCCAATGCCTGGACCGTCGGCGACCTGTTCGACAACGGCAACAAGAGCACCGGCAGCTCGTGGACCTTCATGCTTGACGGTCACTACGACTGGGACGAAGGCTTCCTGCGCCGCGTTAAGGCGGGCTTCCGCTACGACAACCGCAAGGCCGCCACGTTCGTTCGCGAACAGAGCTCCGGCGCCCTGAACACTTCGCTGGCTTCGCTGGGTGACGATTACATCTTCACGAACAGCGGCTTCTTCGACGGCCGCGCGGACGTGCCGACCAGCTGGGTTCTGGCCAACGGCTCGGCTCTCTACAAGAATGCCGATGCCATCCGCTCGATGTACCAGGCGGTGAACCCGAACCTGCTGCTGTCCGACGACCTGTCGTTCGGCCGCGTGTTCGACATCAACGAAGTCACGCTCTCGGCCTATTTGCTGGCCGATGGCGAAGTTGAGATCTTCGGTCGTCCGCTGATGGTGGAAGGTGGCGTTCGTCTTGTCGCGATCGATACCGACTACAATTACTTCGATCGTTACAACGGTTTCGCTCGGACCGGCGTTTCGACCGGCCAGGTGAAGTTCCTGCCGAGCTTCACCGCGCGCTACGAGATCACGCCGAACCTGCGCTTGCGCTTCAACTATGGCGAAACCCTGCGCCGTCCGGCGTTCGGCGATCTCAACCCGAACGTAACGCTCGTGGGTGACCTGTCGAACCTCGGCTTCGGCACGGGCAGCGCCGGCAACGCGGCGCTTCGCGCCACGACTTCGAAGAACTTCGACGTCGCGCTGGAGTGGTATTTCGAGCGCAACAGCGCGATCTACGTGACCGGTTTCCGCCGCGAAATCCAGGGTCTCGTCGTTCCGCTCACCACGCTTGAGTACATCCCGAACAACACGATCGAGGGCAGCACCGCCACCGATTACTTCCAGGTCACTCGTCCGACCAACGCTTCGGACGGCGTGCTGAAGGGCGTGGAAATCGGTCTCACCTACTTCCCGACCTATCTGCCGAGCGTCCTTGACGGCCTGGGCTTCCAGGGCAGTGCAACGATCCTGGATTCGGAACAAACGATCCCCGAAACCGACGCGGCCGGCAACACGGTCCTGACCAAGTCGGCCTTCTTCGCGGTTTCGAAGTTCTCGTACAACGCGACGCTCGCCTATGAGCGCGGTCCGGTCGGTGCACGTCTCTCCTACGTGTGGCGCAAGGGCTTCCTCAACAACAACGAGGCGCGTGCCTTCGCCAACCCGATCGGCATGTGGCGCAAGCCCGAGAAGAGCCTCGACTTCCAGCTCACCTTGAACGTAACCAAGGACATCGGCCTGACCTTCGACGCGGTGAACATCACCAAGGCGAAGCAGCAGAACTACTACAAGTTCGAGGATGCCGGTGGCCCGGTGACCATGAACTCCAGCACGCTGCTGATCGACCGCACCTTCGCGGCGGGCGTTCGCTTCAAGTTCTAATCTGACTAAGGCACCCCGCGACACACGCCATTCCGTGTCGCGGGTTGCCATGGGCGGCCGTTTCTTGCCGGGTTCCTCTCCCAACACAGGCCCGGCAAGGACGGCCGCCTCTTTATTTTCCTGCCTTTACTGACGCTCGCCAGACCATGAAGGGGTAACGATGCGCGGATATATCCGGACGATTCTCGCCTCCGCGGCACTTCTTGCGGGCGGCGCCAGTCCGCTCACCGCCGCATCCTCCCCTCCGGCCGCGTCCGCCAAGCCGGCAGCGGCCTTGCCCCGGCTCGATGGCGGCGCCATCGCCAGGGCCCGCTTCGGCAACGATGCCGCCTGGTACGCCGAGCGCATTCCTTTCTTCGAAAGCGCCGATCCGCAGATTGATGCGGTCTACTACTACCGCTGGGGCCTGTTCCGCGCCCACCAGCGCGATCTCGGCGCGCAAGGCTACATCACCACCGAGTTCGCGGACGACGTGGACTGGCAGCGCCATCCCTTCGCCAGCCTCAACGACGCCAGCGGCTTCCACATCGCCGAGGGACGCTGGCTGAACGACCGCCGCTTCACTGACGACTACATCAATTTCATGTACGAGGGCGGCAACGACCGCCACTTCACCGACCATATGGCGGACTCGGTCTGGGGCCGCTACCTGGTGGACGGCGACCGCGATGCCGTGCTCGCGCACCTCAAGACGATGCGCCACATCTACCGTCTCTGGGACGAGAAGTTCGACTTCACCAAGGGCCTCTACTTCGTGGAGCCGCTGCTGGACGCAACCGAATACACGGTCTCGTCCATCGATGCGTCCGGCGGCAAGGATGGGTTCCGGGGCGGGGATTCCTTCCGGCCCTCGGTCAACAGCTACATGTTCGCCAATGCCCGCGCGCTTTCGCGCATGGCGGAGATGGCCGGCGATACCGCCATGGCCAAGGAATATGCCGACCGCGCCGAAGCGCTGCGCACGCGCGTGCTGGAAGACCTGTGGAGCCCGAAACTCGGCCATTTCGTCGATCGCTACCAGGTGTCCAACGAGTATGTGAAATACTGGGACCAGATCCGCAATCGCGAGCTGGTCGGCTATCTGCCGTGGATGTTCGACCTCGTTCCGGATGACGCGAAGTATTCCGCCGCCTGGGCGCACCTGCTTGATCCGAATTCGCTCGCCGGAAAAGCGGGCATGCGGACGGTGGAACAGAACTACGAATATTACATGCGCCAGTACCGCTACCTCGGGACTGCGCCGGAGTGCCAGTGGAACGGCCCGATCTGGCCATACCAGACCACGCAGGTGCTGACGGGCATGGCCAATCTGCTCGATCACTATGGCCGGAAGGGCTCGGTGACACGCAGCGACTATATGCGCCTGCTGCGCCAGTATACGCAGATGCACTATCAGGGCGCTGCCAAGGATGGGCGTCTGGACCTGGAGGAGGACTACCATCCCGAGACCGGCAAGCCGATCGTCGGGCTGGACCGCAGCCATCACTACTTCCACTCGGGCTATCTCGACCTCGTGATGACCGGCCTCGTCGGCATCCGCCCGCGCGCGGACGACGTGCTGGAAGTGAACCCGCTGCTTCCCGCCGCCGGTGACGCGCAGGCGCTGGGCTGGTTCCATATCGAGCGCGTGCCCTATCACGGGCACGAGGTTTCGGTGACTTGGGACGTCGACGGCAAGCGCTATGGTCGCAAGGGGCTAACGATCGCGGTGGACGGTGTGGAAGTGGCGCATCGCGACGATCTCGGCCGCATCGAAGTGCCGCTGGCGCGAAAGGCCAATGCGCCTGTCGTGCGGGAAACGAACCTGGCCGTGCAGCTCGTGCGTGGGAACTTCCCCAAGGCCAGCGCCTCGTCCGGTGTCGAGGCCGAGAACCTTCACGATGGCATCGACGGTCGCGCCTGGTTCTATCCCGAGCTGCCGAACGGCTGGGACTCCGCGCCGGGCGGCGTTGAGCAGTGGTACGCCGTGGACTTCGGAAAGACAGTGGCGCTGGGAGCCGCCGAACTCGCCTTCTTCGCGGATGGCGGCAAGTTCGCCGCGCCGCGCAAGTTCCGGGTGGAGGCCTGGCGCGATGGCCGCTGGCAGACCGTGGCGGCACCGGCCGCTGCGCCCCTTGCCAACGGGGTCACGCGGCTGACCTGGGCCCCGGTGCAGGCCGATCGCATTCGCGTGGTCATGACGCCGGCGGGCAAGAAAGCGATCCGGCTCGCGGAGCTCAAAGCCTTCGCGCGATAAACGTGTTTCCCGGCAGCCTGTCGTTATCGCGACAGGGCTGCCGGAATTTTCTTTCGTTAAGCCGAAGGAAACCCTTTCCGGCTAACTGGAATTAACCGCGGGAACAGCCTTCTCAGGGCATGTCCCACGGCTATCCCTTTGCTTCGTTCGCTGCGGCCACTTCGTGCTTCGCAGGCCTTTCCACCCTGATGCCCGGCTGGATGGCCGGGATCGCCGCTGCGCACATTGCCTGCGCGGTGCTGTTCATGGGCCTGTTCAAGCACGAGACGCGTTAAAGGCCTGCTTTCTCCGCCAGCAGCTCGGGCGTCAGCACTTGCGGCAATTGCTCCGCCTTGGCCGCGCCGCCCGCGTACCAGACGTAGAGCGGCACCCCGGCGGCGCCCTGCGCGGTGAGATAGCGGGTGATCTCGGGATCACGCCGCGTCCAGTCTCCGCGCAGCACGATCACGCCCGCTTTCTCGAAGGCCGCGCGGGTGTCCTCGCGCTCGATGGCGACCTGTTCGTTGACCTTGCAGGTCAGGCACCAGTCGGCGGTCAACCACACGAATACCGGTTTGCCGGAAGCGCGCGCCTCGGCCAGGGCCTTTTCGCTGAAGGGCTTGGTGGCCAGCAGCGAATCCGCGCTTGCGGCAGGCGGTGTCGGCGCGGGCAGCAGGACAAGCGCAAGAGCCGCGATAGCCCCGGCGGCCAGTGCGGCGGCTCTTGCGGACTTACCCCGGCGCTGGGCCTGCCCTGCTGCGAAGAGGGCGGCAAGCACGAGCAGCAGTGCCGCCGCGGCTGCCAATGCGAAGCCGGGGCCTCCGACTTTCCAGGTCAGCCAGCCTAGCGCCAGCGCCGTGAGTCCCATGGGGATCGCCATCCAGCGGCGGAAAGTGACCATCCAGCGGCCAGGCCTGGGCAGGCGCTTCCGGAGCGCGGGAACGAAGGCGACGGCGAGGAACGGCAGCGCGATGCCCAGGCCGAGCGCGGCGAACAGGCTCATCGCGGGGAGCACCGGCAGTAGCAGTGCCGCGCCCATGGCGCTTGCCATGAACGGCCCGGTGCAGGGGGTCGCCACGAAGGCGGCGAGCAGCCCGGTGGCGAAGGCGCCTCTCGTGAAGCTGGAGGGCGAATTGCCCGATGCGAAGCCCGGTATGGCGAATTCGAACAGGCCCAGGAGGTTGGCGGTGATCGCCGTCGCCAGGAACAGCAGGCCGACGACGACCAGCGGCTCCTGCAACTGAAAGGCCCAGCCGACCTGTTCGCCGCCCGCGCGCAAGGCCAGCAGCACGCCGCCGAGACCGAGGCAGGCGAGGATGACGCCCGCCGCATAGGCCAGGCCTTCGATCCGCGCGTGGCTCTCGCTCTCGCCCGCGCGGGCAAGGCTCAGTGCCTTCAGGCTAAGGATCGGGAAGACGCAGGGCATGATGTTCAGCAGCAACCCGCCCGCCAGCGCCGCCAGCAGAAGCAGCGGCAGCGATGGCAACGCGGCTGCGGCGGTATCGTCGACGATCGGCGTTCCCCCTGTGGGAACCGTGCCGGGGCGGGCCGAGAAGGCGATGCCGTCCCCGGCTCCGCTCAGGCGCAGCACGCCGGTCAGGCTGTCCGACCCGCGCGGATCCAGTTTGACGCGGGGCAGGGTGACGATCAGCATGTCCCCCTTCCAGGCGAACTGCTGGGCGCCTGCGTAGTCGATCAGCTTGTCCTCGCCCACGAAGACATGCGGTGCGTCCAGTGCCGTGGTGGCGGGCAGGGGAATGGCGAGGCGGACGGTCCGATCGTCGAGGCTGAACGTGCCCGTCGCATCGAGCGGAGCGGGGAGGCGGCGCTGCCATTCGGCGAAGCGGGGATCGCGGTCCGGCGCCGTGGCGGCGGCCACCGGCACTTCCACGGCCAGATCGGCCTGTTCGGGTACGCAGATCTGTTCGGTGCAGGCCAGCCATTGCGCGCGCAGGTGGACCGGCAGGCGGCTGCCCGGCGCGGCCCCGGCCGGAACCGTGAACGGCACCAGTACCGCGTAGTCGCTCTCGTAGACGTGGTTCATGAGCCCGGAGACGACCAGCGTCTGCGGCACCGGGTAGCGCGGGGTTCCGGCCTTGGCGCCGTCCGGCAGGGTCCAGTCCAGCTGCATGCCGAGGCCCGCGTCGCCGGGGTTGGACCAATAGCCATGCCAGCCCTTTTCAGGCGTCATGTGGATGGCGATCGTCGTCTCGCCGCCCGGCGTGGCGGGGGGACCGGCCACTAGCTCGGCGGCGATGTGGGCAGGCGCCGCCTCAGCAAGGGCAGGCGAAAGCACGAGCGCCAGCAATTGACACATGAGTGCCATAAACAGACGATAGCGGCGCTTTTCCATGAGACTCCCGTGCGTTGGGTGGCGCTTGCGTCGCACGCGCATTCCAGACATCGCTGCATCTGCGCCGATTGCACCCAGATTTCAAGGAAGACCCCCGATGCGCCTGCTCTCCCTGTCGCTTGCTCCGTTGGCACTCGCGGCCGCACTCGCGGCCTCGGCCCCCGCCGCTGTGGCGCAGGAAGCGCCCGCCGAGCCTGCTCCGGCACCGCAGGCTCCCCCGAAGCTGATCGTCGCGATCTCGGTGGACCAGTTCTCCGCCGATCTCTTCGCGCAGTATCGCCAGCACTTCACCAAGGGCTTCACCCGGTTGCTGCAAGGCGCGGTCTTCCCTTCGGGCTTCCAGTCGCACGCGGCGACCGAGACCTGCCCCGGCCACTCCACGCTGCTGACCGGCGTCCATCCGGCACGCACCGGCATCACCGCGAACTCGTGGTATCAGCCCGGCATCGCCCGCGCCGACAAGGAAGTCTACTGCGTCGAGGACGAGACCAACCCGAAATCCACGCCCGACAACCCGGTGGTCAGCCCCATGCATCTCAAGTCGCCGACGCTGGGCGATCTCATGAGGAAGCGTAATCCGAAGACCATCAATGCCGCCGTCTCCGCCAAGGACCGCGCCGCCGTGATGATGAGCGGGCACGATACCGATGCCGTCTACTGGATCGGCGCCAAGGGCTTCACCACGTTCGAGAATCGCAGGATCAGCAAGGCTGTCGAGGCGCAGAACGCGGTCATGGCCAGGCGCGTTGCCGCCGGCGAAGGCGATCTGCCGGTGCCGGGCTGGTGCGGCAGGGTCGATCGGGCGACGCCGATCAAGGATTTCACCATCGGCACCTACCGCTTCCCGCAGGCCGCCGGTGACTTCAAGTCCTATGCCAATGGCCCCCGCATCGACACTGCCACCGCCGAAATGGCCGTGCGCATGGTGGACGAACTGGGCATGGGCAAGGATGCCGTGCCCGACGTGCTCTCGGTCAGCTTCTCCGCCACCGACAAGGTCGGCCATGCCTTCGGCACCGAGGGCGTGGAGATGTGCATCCAGATGAACGTCCTGGACGAGGCGCTGGCCACCCTGTTCGATGGGCTCGACGCGCGCGGGATCGATTACGAGGTCGTGCTCAGCGCCGACCACGGCGGTTTCGACGCGCCCGAGCGCCAGCAGCTGCGCGGCAATCCTGAAGCGACCCGCATCGATCCGGCGCTTTCGGCCGATAAGCTCGCCGCCGCCGTCTCGCAGGATACCGGCGTGACCGTGAAGAACGGCCCGGTGTTCTACGGCGCGGGCGAGGCGGGCAGCGTCTGGTTCTCGTCCGAACTGACGGCGGAGCAGAAGCAGAAGGTCATGGCGGCGCTCGTTGCGCGTCTGAAGGCCAATCCGCAGATCGCGGCGGTCTATACCCAGGACCAGATCATGCAGTGGCCCGAACCGAAGGGCAGCCCGCAGGACTGGACCATGGAGCAGAAGGTCCGCGCTTCCTTCGTGCCGGGCCGCTCGGGCGAAGTGCAGATGCTGACAGTGCGCGGCGTCGTCCCCGGTGCGGCCAAGCCGTTCAAGGTCGCCTCGCACGGCAGCCCGTGGGACTATGACCGCCGCGTGCCGATGCTGTTCTGGCGGAGGGGCATGGTCGGCTTCGAACAGCCGACCCCGGTTGAAACGGTGGATATCGCCCCGACCCTCGCCGCGACGGTCGGCCTGGCCGCGCCCGCCGGCACCTGGGACGGAAGGTGTCTCGACATCCAGGCCGGAGAGGCCGATAGCTGCGGTCGATGAACGACTCTGTAGCGACGCAAGACCAAAAGGCGGAATACCGCGACCTGATCATCCTGGGCGGCGGCCTCGTCGGCATGACGCTGGCGCTTGCCGCCGCCCGGGCCGGGATCACCAGCCATGTCATCGATCGCGCCGATCCGGCCGATCTGACGGCCGAGGGCGCGGACGGCCGCGCCTCGGCCATCTCGACGGCGAGCTGGAACCTGTTCACCAACATCGGTCTGGCGTCCGCGCTCAAGGATCTCGGCTGCCCGATCGATTCGATCGCCGTCACCGATTCGATGAAGCCGGGCCGGATCGATTTCACGCCCAAGCCCGAGGAAGGCTCGCTGGGCCGTATGTTCGCCAACCGCGACTTGCGCCTCGCCCTCTTCGCCGCCGCCCGTGAGGAAAAGAACATCGCCTGGCACGTCCGCACCGAGGCCGTGCGCCGGGATCGCGGGCCCCACGGCGTGGAGGTGGAGCTTTCCGATGGGCGCGTGCTCAAGGCCAGCCTGCTGGTCGCCGCCGAGGGGCGCCAGTCGCCTACCCGCGACGAGGCCCGCTTCGCCCTCGCCAAGTGGGACTACAAGCACCGCGCCATGGTGACGGGCCTTTTCCACGAGAAATCGCACGACAACACGGCCTGGGAAATCTTCTATCCAGCCGGCCCCTTCGCACTGCTGCCGCTGCGCGATGACGACCAGGGCCGTCACCGCAGCGCGCTTGTCTGGACCGTGGCGGAAAAGGACGCGGCCGGGATCATCGCCATGCCGGATGCGATGTTCGTGAACGAAGTAGAGAGCCGCATGCACGGCGTGCTCGGCAAGATCACGCTTTCCGCGCCGCGCATGAGCTATCCCCTGCGCTTCCATCACGCCGGCCATGTCATCGACGAGCGCCTCGCGGTGATCGGTGACGCGGCCCACGGCATGCATCCGATCGCCGGGCAGGGGCTCAATCTGGGCCTGCGCGATGTCGGCGCCCTGGTGGAAGTGCTCACCGAAGGCATGCGCCTGGGGTTGGAGCCGGGCGACGCGCAGCTTCTTGCGCGCTACGAGAAGTGGCGCAGCCTCGATACGTTCATGGTCATGTCGGTGACGGATGGGCTTACCCGCCTGTTCGGCATCCCCGGCCGCCTGCCCAGCGCCGCGCGCCGCCTCGGCATGGGCGCGGTCCAGCGCCTGCCCAGCCTCAAGCGCTTCTTCATGGATGAGGCGAGGGGGATGTCGGGGAAGCTGCCTGAGTTGTTGCAAGGGTAGCGCGGCAGGATAACATCGCCTTGATGCAGGGCGCGAGGCGGCAGTTAGCAATCCACGTCATCCTGAACTTGTTTAGCTGCGCTGGCCTTCGGCTCAGGATCCATTTCTGACCATCGACAGCCGGGCCATCGGCGCGATGGATCCTGAAACAAGTTCAGGATGACGGTGGTGTGGGGGGCAACGGAGCGAGCCTGGGCCCGACCTCGACCCACCGTGACAGTCTTGGAGTGCGAGTGTTTCGACCCTCGCGATCACCCTTCGGCTCACTCCATAGGAACCGCTTCCGACGCATCCGCAGAGGGGACGTCGGTTGGCAGCACGCCGGGCGTCGCCAGAGGGCTGGGCTGATCGACGACATGCCCTTCCGCATCCGTCAGGCGGCGCGGTTCGAGCATGGCGGTGGTTTCCAGCAGGTTCAGCGCTTCCTGCACGTCCTGGAAGCGGCGCGCGTCGGCGATCCAGGTCTGTGCGGCCTGGGCATTGGGCAGGCGCTCGACTTCGCTGATGGCATTGCCGATGCGGCGCGCGGTCAGCATCAGGCGGGCCCGGTCGATGCGCGCGGTGGGCGTCAGCAAGGTCGAGGATTCGCGGCGTACCACGAAGAGGCTGGAGAGTTCGCGGCGGGCCTTCTGCCACAGGCTCTCGTCGCTCTGGTTTTCGCTGAGTTCGGGCGAGAGCGCTTCGAGGCGCGCGGAAAGTTCGTCGATGGTGACGGGATTCTTCGAAAATTCGATCACCGTCTGCACCGCGCGCGGCTGGGCATTGGTGAAGCGCAGGCGCAGCTGGTCGGCCACGTAGCTGAGTGGCTCGCCCCGATCGACCATGCGGCGCGCGGCGAAGGAGATCAGCAGCCCTTCGGCGCGGGCCGCATTGCCCGAGGCCGCGTCCGTCTGGAAATCGATCCGCGAGAGGCGGTCTTCCAGCAGCGCCAGCCGTCCTTCCACCGAGCTGAGCGAGGACAGCTGTTCGGGAGAGGCTGGCGTGGTGGCGGCGGGCAGCATGCGGGAAGGCGCTGGCACCGGTTCGGCCTGCGGCGGTTCCTGATTTCCGGCCTGTTCCTCCGCACGTTGCGGCAGCAGCTTGCCCAGCAGCCCGTCCTGCGCGGCCCAGACGACAAGCGCGCCGCCCAGCAGGAAGGCAATGAAGGCGACGAAGAACAGCCCACCGCGGGAACGCGTCCTGGCGGGCGCGCCCATGGTCGAAGGATTTTGCGGCGAGGTGAAGTCCTGCATCGAATATGGTTCTGTCAGTTTACGATCCGGAAGGGAAGTCTTGGCCCGAGGGGAAGTCTTTGCACATCTCTGCGGCCAAGGCCAGCAGCGCGGCATCCTCGGGCGTTGGGGCGCTGCGGACGAGAAGCCAATGATTTCCGGCCCGTTGTTCCACGCGGGAACCGATGCAGGCCAGCGCGATGCGGCTCCGGTCGATCGAGAGCCGCGCGCATTCGGCGGCGAAATGCGCGGCGGCCTCGCCCGAATGGAGCAGCACCACGGCCGGCTTTTCCAGCATAGCGGCCAGTTCCGGCGGGAGGGGGCGGGGCCTGCTGGCATAGACCTCGCGGGTGATCATCGTGTGGCCGGGGGGCAGCGAAAGTTCGACCCGCTCGCGCCCGGCCAGGCGCAGGAGGCGATGATGGCCCGGTTGCAGGCACGACATCGCGGATTGCAGGCCGCCCTTCGCAATGCCGGCGACCTCCAGCCCGACACCGCGCGCAGCCTCGGCGGTCTTCGTGCCCACGACATAGGCGGGAAGGCCGCGATAGCGGGCAAGATCCTCGCCGCCATGGCGCAGAGCATTGGCGCTGCCGAGCAGTACCGCGTCGACGTCCTCCCGTTCCACCGGCGCCCATGCCAGCGGCGCCACCTCGAACAGCGGGAAGCCGAGGGCGACTAGGCCCAGCCGTTCCGCCGATGCGACCGTGGCCGAAGCGCCGGGTTCGGGGCGGATGACGAGGATCGGCGGCATCGCGGCGCTCAGGCAGCGCCGGTGAAATGCACCGCGATGGCCGGAACCGCGCGGGCGAGTAGGTCGGCTGCGAGGCGCGCCGGACCGTCGAGGTCGTGGGCGTCGAAGCGGGCCTCGCCCTCGACCTTTTCCGCGCCGTCGGGACTGTAGAGCGCGGCGCGCATGGTCAGTGCCTCACCCTCGTGGCGGGTGAGCACGGCGATCGGGCTGTGGCAATTGCCGCCGAGCCCCGCCAGCAACGCGCGTTCGGCGAGGACCGAGGCGCGGCTCTCCGCGTGGTCGACGGCGGCCAGGAAGGCCAGCGTGCGCGCATCGTCGGCGCGGCATTCCACCATGATCGCGGCCTGGGCGGGGGCGGGAAGCCAGTCCTGCTCGTCCAGCGGATGGCCGGTTCCGGTTTCGCCCAGTCGCTTGAGCCCCGCAGCGGCGAGGAAAGTCGCGTCGGCCTCTCCGGCAGCGAGCTTGGCAAGACGCGTGGCGACGTTCCCTCGGAACGTTATCACCTTGCAGTCCGGCCGGGCATGCAGAAGCTGCGCGGCGCGGCGTGGGGCGCTGGTGCCGACCACGGCCCCCTGCGGCAAGGCCCGGATGCTTTCAGCCCCGACCAGCACGTCGCGCACGTCTTCTCTGGGAAGGATGGCGCCGATGGTGAAGCTTTCTGGGCGAATCGTCTCCACGTCCTTGGCGGAATGGACCGCGAAGTCGATCTCGCCGGTCGCCAGCCAGGCATCCAGCTCCTTCGTCCACAGCGCCTTTCCGCCGATTTCGGCCAATGCGCGGTCCTGGATGCGATCGCCGCTGGCGGTAACCGCAACGATCTCTATATGCGCCGGATCGATTCCATGCGCGGCGGCCAGCCGGTCGCGCGTTTCCTCGGCCTGAGCCATCGCCAGCGGCGAACGGCGGGTACCGAGGCGGAAGCCTAGTTTTTGCGTGTCTGTTTGCGTCGTCATCGGCGGGTTGTGCTACCCGGCAATGTCGTCCAGTGGAAGGGTCGTTCAGGGAAAGAAAGAATGCGGACGGTACTGGGCATCGAAAGCTCGTGCGACGAGACGGCGGCGGCACTGGTCACCAGCGATCGGGTGATCCTTGCCCAGCGCATCGCGTCGCAGGACGAGGCGCATCGCCCGTACGGCGGTGTCGTGCCCGAAATCGCCGCGCGCGCCCATGCCGAGCGGATCGCTCCGCTGATCGAGGGCACCCTGGCCGATGCCGGCATGACTTTGGATGATGTGGACGCCATCGCCGCCACCGCCGGGCCCGGACTGATCGGCGGCGTGATGGTCGGCCTGGTCACTGCCAAGGCGCTGGCCATGGCGACCGGCAAGCCGCTGATCGCCGTCAACCATCTGGAAGGCCACGCGCTTTCGCCTCGTCTGGCCGATGGCGGGCTGGAATATCCCTATCTTCTGCTGCTGGTTTCCGGCGGCCATTGCCAGATCCTGCTGGTGGAAGGCGTCGGCAAGTTTCGCCGGCTGGCCACGACCATCGACGACGCGCTGGGCGAGGCGTTCGACAAGTCGGCCAAGTTGCTGGGCCTAGGCTATCCGGGCGGTCCGGCGATGGAGCGGCTGGCGCTGGAGGGTAATCCCAAGGCGGTGCCGCTGCCGCGCCCGCTGAAGGGTTCGGATGAGCCGCATTTCTCCTTCGCGGGGCTGAAAAGCGCGGTCATGCGCGCCAAGCAATCCGGCCAATATGCCGATGCCGATATCGCCGCCTCGTTCCAGCAGGCGGCGATCGACTGCCTGATCGATCGGACGCGGCGGGCGCTGGATTCGGTGGGTAAGGTCAATGCGCTGGTCGTGGCGGGGGGCGTCGCCGCCAACAAGGCGATTCGCGGCGCGCTCGAAGCCCTGGCAGCCGAGCATGGCCTCGATTTCGTGGCGCCGCCGCTGGGGCTCTGCACCGACAACGCGGCGATGATCGCCTGGGCGGGCGTGGAGCGCTTCGCCATGGGCCAGTCCGACCCGCTCGACGTGGCGGCGCGTCCGCGATGGCCGCTCGACCCCGAGG